>JBEGMT010000280.1:0-2726 GCA_041182925.1 Pseudomonadota bacterium
CAAAAGCGCTGATGCCGCCTTCAAATTCGAATACATCTTCTTTGCCACTACGTTCGTCACGCAAGGAAATACGAACACCGGAGTTTAGGAACGATAACTCGCGCAGACGCTTAGCCAGAATGTCGTAATGAAATTCGGTGTTGGTAAAAATGGTTGGGCTAGGTTTGAAGTTGATAAAAGTCCCCGAGCCTTCTGCATCGCCAACAATCGCTAATGGCGCAACGGGTTCGCCGAGGATGTATTTTTGCTGATGCAATTTGCCGTTTTTGCGAACTTTTAGCGTCAGCTCTTCGGAAAGGGCGTTGACCACCGAAACCCCAACTCCGTGCAAACCGCCTGAGACTTTGTAAGCGTTGTCGTCGAATTTACCGCCGGCATGAAGCACGGTCATAATCACTTCGGCAGCTGAGCGGCCTTCTTCTTGGTGAATATCGACTGGAATACCACGACCATCGTCCGATACCGATACCGAGCCGTTTTCGTGAATCACCACATCAACGCCTTTGCAGTATCCCGCTAAAGCTTCATCGATTGAGTTATCGACCACTTCAAACACCATGTGATGTAAACCTGATCCGTCGTCGGTATCACCGATGTACATACCGGGACGTTTTCTAACCGCATCCAGACCTTTTAGTACTGTAATGTTCGAACTATCGTATTGTTCACTCATGGTGTTTTCCATTTTTTGCTGTTGTACAACAATCTCGCGTCAGCTCTTGCTTTAAGCAAAAGGATTTATAGAAACGTGCTTGATGCATTGTTGATGTTTCACGTGAAACCTAAAGCGCTTCGACACAACCTTGTTTCACGTGGAACACTTTGTAATTCTCTATGGCGCTTAAGTCGCCAAACTCTTCTAAGCTGGTGCTAGTTATAAAAACTTGGCAGCCAAGCTGAGCTAGGTATTTTAGCAATTTTGACCTATTAACAGTATCCAATTCGGCAGTTAAATCATCAATCAAAATGCAGCAGTTATTTTGGGCTTCGCGGTTCAATAAACTCACTTGCGAAAGCATTAGCGCCAGCATCAATAATTTTTGCTGACCGCGTGATAAGTAGTCTTTCGCCAAACGTTTATTGTGATAGGTCAGAAAGTCAGCGCGGTGTGGCCCACTATGAGTAAAGCCATAGCGTAAGTCTTTATCTAAGTCAGATTTTAAAACATCGGCCAGCGCTTGTTTGTCATCCCAACCACAATTGAAGCGCAGTTCAATCTCACTGGTATCAAGAAACTGATTAGCCATTTCCAAAAACACCGGCTGCAATGCGGCAATGTAATCTTGGCGATATTGATTAACGATTAAGCCATATTGCAATAACTCTTTATCCCAAGCGGCAAGTTGATTCAATTGCTTGGTTTTTAACAACACATTGCGTTGCTGCAAGGCTTTACTGAATTTTCGCCAGTTGGGTAAAAAATTGAGGTTGTGATTAAAAATCCCCCAATCCAAAAACTCACGGCGGATTTGGGCGCCAGCATCTAATAGCCGATAGCTTTTAGGATGAATCAATTGCACCGGTAGTGCATAAGCTAAATCCGCTTTATGGCAATTTTCCTGATCAATACGAATTTCTGCCTGTTTGCCGTCAATCTTGATACCAAGATGCACAGAACCATTGGCTTGACGATTTTGAGCAGCGACAATTAATTGCGGCTGCTCAAAACTGATGGCTTGTTTAATGTGATGGGTGCGGAACGAACGAGCGCGACCTAAAATAAAAATCGCTTCCAACAAAGCACTTTTGCCGCTGGCATTAGCGCCTACGATTAAATTAATTGTAGGCGAGGGGAGTATCCTGGCCGATTGGATGTTTCTGACTGACAAAACATCCAGAATTAATAATGGCATTACTGAATTTACATCCGCATCGGCATAACAATAAATTTAAACAGCGATTGTTCGGGTTCTTCGATAAAACAACTGCTGGCATTGGCGGCAATCGTTAACATCGCCACATCTGAATCCAGATTAGACACTGCATCTAGCATGTATTGAGAATTGAAGGAAATGCTTAATGGCTCGCCTTCAAATTCAATCTGCAATTCTTCTTCCGCTTCATCATGTTCTGGGTTGTGAGTACTGAGTTTTAATAATTCCCCACTCATATCAAAGGTCACACCCTTAAATTTCTCATTGGCCAAAATCGCTACACGGGTTAAAGCTTCCCGCAAAGCTTGCTTGGCAATCGGTAGCGGTTTCATAAATGGTTGATTAAACACTTTACTGAAATCAGGAAATTTAGCGTCAATCAATTTTGAAGAGAACACCACATCTTTGTAGTAAAGCTTGATGTGATTATTGGAAAACTGCAGATTAATTTCTGCTTCGGCATCATCCAATAAACGACTGATTTCTTGTACCGCTTTTCTGGGAATAATAATCCGCGCTTCATAGCCCGTTGCTTGACCAATATCGTCTTCATAAATCGATAAACGATGACCATCAGAAGCAACCATTTTCAAGCGGGTGTTGCTGATATGCAGTAATAAACCGTTCAAGTAATAGCGCACATCTTGGTTAGCCATGCAGAACAGGGTTTTGTCCAAAGCTTTTTTGAATTTCCCTGCTGTTAATAAAAACTGATATTCACTTTCTGATTCATTAAATTCTGGATAGTGCTCAGCCGGTAAGGTGCTTAATGAAAAACGGCTACGTCCAGAACTTAACTTCACCTTATCACCTTGCAACTCAAATTTAATTTCAGCATTGGCAGGCAACAAA
>JBEGMT010000281.1:0-2542 GCA_041182925.1 Pseudomonadota bacterium
GGGCAGTTGTTTACCCAGATTGAAATTAATACGACAAGCAATTTGCATTTAGTCGGTTTGGTGAGTCAGCAATCTGAATCGCAACAATCCATACAAAAAACCTTAGAAGCTTTACAAGCCAATCTTGGGCAGTTGCAAGATCATCAAGCCGTATTAGCAGATTCGGCACGATTAACCAACGATAGCATCAAAATTCAGCAACAAACTTTGACCAGTTTGTTACATGAGCAAAACCAGCAAGCTGAATTGCAATTTTCATCTCAGCAAGCGTTATGGCAAAAACAAGTCGATTTACAAGAAAGATTAGGGCTTAAACAGCAAGAAATTTTGCAACAAACTCAGCAAACGCTATCGAATCAAGTTACCGAGCGTTTACGCGATATTTATCAACTATGGCAAGAACAAACCCAGCAGCAAGATCAAATCGCTAATTTGCGTCAGCAAAAACTCAATGCGACTTTAGAGGCTGAGCAGGAATACCGTCAAAAACAACTCCAGCAATTTACCCAAGCACAACAAAACAGTTTGCAAACCATTGTTGAACATGCAGACCAGACTTATCGCCAATTAGGTGAGAACTTGCAGAGTTTTCAACGGTTGTTCCAAAAATTGGTCGATGGCCAAGATAGTGCTGAAGTGGGGCGTGAGCAATTTAACCGTTTGCTATTGCAATCGATTGAAGGCATGGCAGCCGACAGCCAAGCCAGAATTGAGCTAAGCGCACAATTAAAAATGCTATTCAGCGAGCTGCAAGCCCGTCAGGAGCAAATGAATCAAACCCTGACTTTGGCTTTGAGTGTTGATAAAGCCCAGTCCAATTTTTAAACAGTTGATATTCCGAATTTAATACCTTATATGAGAGCGATCATGACCGACATTACAACCCCCAATGCCCAGTCATCATCAACAGCAAACGACACCCCAGCGCAGCCAGCAAAACCGGTACAGGTAATTCCTGCAACCAATGCGGAAGCGGGACAAACTCAGTTTAAACTGCCAGTAGCAGCGAAAGAGATTGTTAGCGTTGAAGTGGTCGATCTGGATTTGGTGTTAGTTACCCAAACTGGCGAACGCTTTTTGTTACAACAAGGCGCCTTGCAAGCCACGACTCATCCTGAGTCTAAAATTACCTTTAGTGATGGTGTCAATGAATCGGCGGCCGATCAATTGAAAAAAGTCGGCATGTTTAAACCGGTGACGGGTGGCAGTTTTCGCTTGCAAGCCAGTGATGGTAAACCCGATCCAAGCGCTAAAAATACCGGACATGATTTTGGGATAGGTAAAGAACAGCAAGAGAGTCAGAGTAAAGAAGCATCAGAAAAGCTAGAAGAAGTGACGCAAAAACTTGAACAGATGGTTCAAATGATGCAGAGCGAATCCGAACAGCAAAGCCAAAATCAATATAACGGTTTAGGTGAAGGCTTGGGCGCAGGCAGAGGGCCTGGTACTGGAATCACCGCTAATAATTTAGCCTCACCGACACCAGGTAGTACCCCACAAAAGAAAGATGACTTTACATCCAATTTCACATCTAACTACACAGCCGATGCTGATAATTTAACCAGCTATCAGCGTGGTTTGTATGGTAACGAACTTTCCAAAGTGTCTAATGTGGTTGAATGGAACGGCATAGAGCCAACCAACACGCCATTTAGCGATACCTCGATAAGACTGATGTTGGCAGATAACCCGTTGAAAGTGGTTGCTACGGGAAGTGGGCCGGTAGTGGTTAATTCAGCATGGACTGATAAGGTACTCAGTGATTTTTTAATGCCAGGCACGACAGGCGCTACCAGTTTAAAACTGACTTTGCTCAGTCAAAATGGTGATTTACCGCCGGGGTTTTTAATTAATGGTCAACAACTCACTGCATCAGGTATTACCTTAGATGCTAAAGGTAACTCAATTTTACGTTTACCTTTGTCTTGGACAATTGCTGTGGATGGCAGCCAAGTAAATTCCAGCGCCTTTAAAGTTGGTGTGCAGTTTTATGATGCCAGCGGGGCGCCATTGAAAGGCCAATCAGCACCAATCAACTTTTATTATGGTGACGTAAAAACTGGCGCTGAAACCTTGGAAACCGATGTAAACGGTAACTTTATTATCAAACTGCCAGCATTCGGGCTGAGTTATGACATTAGCGGTAAAGTGGGCGCAAATGATCAAATTAGTGCCGGTAATGGTAACGATATTATTCGCGGTTTGGACGGTAACGATAGCCTTAATGGTGGCGGTGGCGATGATACTTTAATCGGTGGTGCCGGTGCCGATAGTTTGGATGGTGGTTCTGGTAACAACACCGCGAGCTACTCAGGTTCGGCAGCGGTGGAAGTGCATTTGGATGGTACGGCGAGTAGTGGTGGCGATGCTCAAGGTGATCTATTAAGCAATATTCAGAATTTAATCGGCTCTGACAGTAACGATACTCTGATTGGTAATACTCAAGATAACAAACTTAGCGGTGGTTTAGGCGATGACAATCTTCAAGGTGGTGCCGGTGTAGATACTTTGAATGGCGGTGCTGGTAACGACACTCTGAATG
>JBEGMT010000282.1:0-3381 GCA_041182925.1 Pseudomonadota bacterium
TTATTCCACCCGATGACAATCCACAAACCCAAGTGTTTGTTGAACTGCCGCCCGGCTCAACATTGGCACAAACCCAAGCTTCGGCAGAAGCGGCGCGACAGCTAGTCAAAGCAGTGCCTTATGTCAACAGCATTTACACCACGATTGGCGCAGGCTCGGCGGGTAGCGACCCGATGAGCGCTAACAAATCCGGCAATGGCGAAGTGAGGAAAGCGACTTTAACGGTGTTATTAGCCAATCGCCAAGACCGTCCGGTGCGTAAACAAGTGATTGAACAAGACATTCGCCAAGCCTTACAAGCTTTGCCGGGGGTGCGAACTAAAGTGGGGTTAGCGGCATCAGGTGAAAAATATGTCTTAGTGCTGAGTGTCGATGATCCCCAAGCCTTGAATACCGCCGCACGTAATGTTGAGCGTGATTTAAGAACCATTCCTGGCTTGGGTAACGTTGCCTCTAGCGCCGCTTTAGTAAGACCGGAAATTGCGGTTCGTCCTGATTTTGCCCGTGCCGCTGATTTGGGTGTGACCAGCGCAACGATTGCTGAAACCTTACGGATTGCCACCTTGGGTGATTACGATATGTCTTTGCCCAAGCTGAACTTAGCGCAACGGCAGATTCCCATCGTGGTGAAATTGGCAACTGCGGGCCGTCAGGATTTAAGTGTACTGGAACGTTTGTCAATCCCGACCAGTAATCTCAACGCAGGGGCGGTGATGTTAAGCCAAGTCGCCAAACTAGAATTGTCCAGCGGCCCTGCGGTGATTGATCGTTATGATCGCTCCAGAAATATCAATTTCGAAATCGAGCTATCTGGTCTGCCGTTAGGCGATGTCACCCGTGCTGTGCAAGCGTTGCCTAGTATGCAAAATTTACCGGCTGGAGTTAAACAAATCAGCATTGGCGATGCCGAAATGATGGGCGAGCTGTTTACCAGTTTTGGCATTGCGATGTTGACTGGGGTGTTGTGTATTTTTATCGTGCTGATTTTGCTGTTTAAAGACTTTTTGCAACCCATCACCATTCTAGCCGCCCTGCCCTTGTCGTTTGGCGGTGGCTTTGTGGCTTTATTACTGGCGGGAAAAAGTTTTTCGATGCCGTCGTTAATTGGTTTGATTATGTTGATGGGGATTGCCACCAAAAACTCGATTTTATTGATTGAATACGCCATCGTCGCTCGCCGTGAACACAATTTGTCGCGCACAGAGGCGTTGCTGGATGCTTGTTTGAAACGTGCTAGGCCAATTGTGATGACCACGATTGCAATGGGCGCTGGAATGTTGCCAATCGCATTAAGTTTGGGAGAGGCTGATGCCTCTTTCAGAAGCCCAATGGCGATTGCTGTATTGGGTGGTTTAGTGACTTCGACGCTATTAAGCTTGCTGGTGATTCCAGTGGCTTATTGTTATTTGGATGATTTGAAAAGCTGGGCAATCAAGATAAAAACCAAGCTTGCTTAGATAGCTGTAATAAGGGAAGTCGGCATCTATTGGCTTCCCTTGATGCTCGGCAATTTAATTATTTCAATGGACGACGATGGTAACTGTTATTGCTGACAACAGAACGATTAGTACTCAAGCAAAACAGAATCAACCCTATCGCCGCAATCGTTGCAAAATCAATCAATTCTGGCGAAATCTCAAACCTAGAAACAAAATCAAACGGTTGGCCTACAGCATAAACAATTAACTCTTTAACATCGCTTTCTATTTTTAAAACCGGAGATGAGGCTGGAATCGGCTGCGTGAAAATCAAGAGGGATGCGAACATTAAAACAATCGTGCAAAGTTGTTTTCTAGTGATTAATGCTTTCATAGCTAATTCCACCTTCTAGTTCTCTTGTTGAGTTGCTTTTTTTATTTGGTCTACCTAGAGCCAAACAAGCATGAATCAAAGATTAACCAAGTTTTGTGACAGTCTCGTTACCGAAATATAAAACCATGCCAATCCTATTGCATTATTTGCAACATAAAATTGACGTTAGTCAAATTTTCATCGAATTTGGTTATCTTGTTTTTCTGGCTTGATAAATCATCATGGATTGATGTGAAGAGTAACGGCTTTATGGCTTTTATAGAATGCGACTAATTGTCGCAGGAACAATTCCTAACCAGCTGATTTAATTGAACTATGTCATATAACTTACTAACAGCTAAAAACTGCGGCATATCATACAAGTTTGAGATTTTCCTAGGGCGATTGAAGCGGTGATCTGTAAAAAACTATTGATTCAAACATAAAAACAACCGATAAAAAGCAGCTCATTAGAGCTGCTTTTCTCAACCAAAACTAAGGATACAAAGCCACCGTTTCCAGCCCTTGGCTTTCTGGCAACCCAAACAGCAAATTCATTGCCTGTACCGCTTGCCCAGAAGCGCCTTTCACCAGATTATCAATCACCGACAAAATTACCACCGTATCGCCACCTTGTGGCTGATGAATCGCAATCTGACAACGATTACTGCCGCGCACATTGCGGGTATCGGCATGACTACCGGCTGGTAAAACATCAACAAAGCGCTCATCTTGATAACGCTGTTCAAACAAAGCTTGTAAATCGACCGATTGATTCAAACGCCCGTACAAAGTAGCGTGAATGCCACGAATCATGGGCGTCAAATGCGGGACAAAGGTCAAACCGACATTGCCAGCAGCGACAAGTTGTAAGCCTTGTTTAATCTCTGGCAAATGCCGATGACCGCTAACCCCATAAGCCTTGAAACTTTCCCCTGCTTCGCTCATTAACGATGACAATTCCGCTTTACGCCCTGCCCCGCTGACACCGGACTTAACATCAGCAATTAAACTACTCACATCAATTGCCCCAGTTTCAATCAACGGCAAAAACCCCAACTGCACAGCGGTCGGATAACAACCGGGACAAGCAATCAAACGCGCTTGTTTAATCGCTTCACGATTAATTTCCGGTAAACCATAAACCGCTTCGGCGATTAAATCAGGGCTGGTGTGTTCCATGCCGTACCATTTTTCCCATTCTTTAACGTCTTTAATCCGAAAATCAGCCGACAAATCAATTACCTTAATCCCGCGATCCAGCAATTCCGCAGCCATGGTCATCGCGGTACCGTTCGGCGTCGCGAAAAACACCACATCACAAGCGAGTAAATTAGCTAATTCCGGCAAACTGAACAGTGCATTGCAATAACCGCGCAAACTTGGATAAACCTTATCCACTCGCTGCCCCGCATCCGCTCGCGATGTCACCGCGGTCACTTCCACCGCTGGATGCAACGCCAAAATTCGTAATAACTCAACCCCAGTGTAACCAGGGCCGCCGACAATGCCTGCCCGTATCATATGGTCCAATTCTCATTAAAAGCTGATAAAACCCGCTCCCGCAAACGCCGCTGAAGCCCTAAAGAT
>JBEGMT010000283.1:0-3386 GCA_041182925.1 Pseudomonadota bacterium
AAATTAGAACGGTTTGTTTTAATAGTTTAATTGCATTATCCATGCCAACGATTAAATTCTGTTCGATTTCCGCCATCGTAATTTCAGTATCTAATATGCCTGCGCCCCAATTGGCGACAACTGAGATGTTAGCGTAGGCTAAATCTAATTCTTTAGCTAATGCTGCTTCCGGCATTCCAGTCATACCCACTAAATCACAACCATCGTTTTTTAGGCGTCTGATTTCAGTTGCCGTTTCTAGTCTTGGGCCTTGCGTACAAGCATAGGTGCCTGTTGCAGTGATAGAAAGATTGGCTTGTTGGGCTGCTTCAATCAGGCGATTCCGCAGATTTTGTGCGTAAGGAAAACTAAAATCGATATGCGTGACGTGTTCTAGGTCATCAGCAAAAAAAGTGTGCTCACGGCCATAGCTATAGTCAATGATTTGATCAGGGATGGCAATTTGTGCCGGTGCCATCGCTTCGGTAATACCGCCAACCGCAGCAACCGCGATGATTTCAGTAACACCCAGTTGTTTTAAGCCCCAAATATTGGCGCGGTAGTTGATTTTATGCGGTGGAATCCGGTGGGGATTGCCGTGTCGAGCTAAAAAAACCAGTTGTTTGCCGTTCAGTTCACCAAACACAAACGGTGCTGACGGTTCGCCATAAGGCGTGTCTAAGGTTTGTTCGCCAGTGATCGTTAATTGATCAATTTGAGTTAGGCCGGTACCGCCAATAATCGCGAGGGTCATAAAATTTCCTTACAAGCAAAAATGCCATTGGCATTTCTTAGATAGCCTTTGTAATCAAGGCCAAAGCCAAATAAATAGTGATTTGCAACCTCTAAACCAACAAAATCAGCGGTTACAGGTTTGCTTTGTTGGAGTTGTTTTTCTAACAACACTGCTGAATAGACGGCGCTTGCACCTTGTTGCTTACACCAGTCGATAATCGCCGCTAAAGTGTGGCCTTCATCTAATATGTCATCGACGATTAACACAGTACGGTCGGTTAATGCGGTGCTGGGTTGGTACAACCAATGTACATCACTGCCAGTGGTGGCGTTGCGGTAGCGGGTTGCTTGGATGCTGTCCATGGTTAACGGAAATGTTAAACGCGGCAGTAGTTTGCCGGTGGTGATAATGCCGCCATTGATAACCGATAACACTAAAGGATTGCTATCGTGGAGTTTTTGGTTAATTGCGCTGGCGATATTGTCTAGCGCGGTTTCTAGTTGTGCGGCGTTGTATAAACAGATGGCATCCGCTTCAATTTGTTTAATTTCATCAAGCATGGGCTTCACATAATTGATTGATTTGTTTAGAAACTTGTTGCCATTGTTCGCTGGCAAACAGTTGTTGGCGACTGAGTTTAGCGACGCCGAGCATGGCTGATAAGCGACGTTGGCGGTCGTTGTTGCTGCGGATTGCGACGCTATCCAACACTTGTTCGGCTGCGCTTGGATTGTTGCAAACCAATAGCATGTCACAACCGGCTTGCTCTGCTAAACGGGCGCGGTCGGGGAAGCTTCCCGCGCAAGCTGCGCCTTCCATGCTTAAATCGTCGCTGAAAATCGCACCATCAAAGCCCAATTCTTTGCGGAGAATTTCTTGTAGCCAGATTCGAGAAAAACCAGCCGGTAATTCGTCAATTTTTGGATAAACCACATGGGCGGGCATGATGGCCTCTAAGCCTTCGTTGATTAATTGTTTAAACGGCACTAAGTCTTGTTGGCGGATAGTGTCTAAATCACGGTCATCAATCGGTAAGGTGAGGTGTGAATCTAAAGCGACTGCGCCATGTCCTGGGAAATGTTTACCTGTTGCTGCCATACCGGCGCTATTCATGCCGCGTCGAAAACCAGAAGCTAAGCTGGCGGCTAAATCACTTTGCTGCGAAAACGAACGATTACCGATGATTTGGCTGACGCCACAATCGACATCAAGCACTGGCGCAAAGCTGAAATCGACACCGACAGTCAGTAATTCTGCCGCCATCAACCAGCCGGCTGCTTCGGCTAATTCGGGTTTTTCAGCATAGACAGCGGCGGCGGGTAGGCGGGTAAAGCCGGTTTGAAAGCGTTGAACTCGGCCGCCTTCCTGGTCAACAGCGATCAAAATATCGCCATTTCGAGCAGCACGGATGTCTTTGATTAATGCCGCGATTTGTTCTGGATTTTCATAATTGCGTGCAAAAAGAATCAGTGCACCGGTATTGGGATGAGCAATTTTTTCTCTATCCAGTGCCGAGAGGCTTTGCCCCTCGATGTCAATCATGATGGGGCCGATAGAAAGTGGTGTCATAGTGGTTAGTAGAAGGGTTGATTTAGCAAACTATTATAGAGGAATCCAATGTTATGAAACACTTTTGTTTTTTATTAGTTATACGGAAATATTAACTATCAGTTATGATAATTAAATTACAAGGGAGGTTAATTAAATGTCTAACGCTATTTATTATTCTATTTTCACCGATGCTACCGTTCAGCAGCGTAAGGATAACTTTGATGATTACTGGGTGTTTACTCAAAATCATGGTGGGGAATTGCTCGAAGCCGATAAAGATTTAGCTAAAAAACGGGCGCGTCTTGCGTTTTTTCAAAATAATCCTGTTACCCTGACAAGGCCTTTAGAAAATAAAGAGGCGTTTTATCGTAATTACGTTGAAATGGTTGATGATCCAAAAACCTTAGACCGGACAACTTTATTGTTATCTGCGATTTACAAGTTTGCTCGCCATGAGTGGGTAGGAATTAAAGGTGCTTGGGATGTAGTGCCGGATATGGCTAATTCACATTTATTGGAAGATAAAATCTCAAGAATACATTTGGCTGAAGAGTTTTGTCATGTACGCTTATTTGATGAGATGTTAAAAACGTGTGGTTTAGATCAAGTTGAGTGGGTACCGTTGACTCCATTTAAGGAAAAAGTTTATCAACAGTTTCCGAAGTTGCCAGGTTTTTTAATGGATGCACCGGCGTTTGTCACTGAATTAATGGGCGTTACTTTTTATTGTCATCTTTATCGCTTATTTGACGAATTATTTGCTGACGAGCCTTTGGTGAGGGATAGATTAAAAGAATTATTGGATGAAATTACCATTGATGAAATCGCACATGTTGGTCAACGGCGTAATTTTATTGGTCCAATTGGCATCAAAATCTCGAAATATTTAGTCAAACCATTTTATACGATGTTTTTTAACGACATCCCAGAAGTGGCATATTTATTTGATGTTAAGCAGATGATTGAGGATGGCGAAGCGTTTGATTTCAATAACTTGCCAAACTACATGATAGAGAAAACCTGGATTCCTTCTTATTGTAAAGCTTAAAAAATCACTGATTAATTAGGTCCATTCATTTGCAGTGAAAGCTAAATCCTAGTTTCACTGCAAAATCAGATA
>JBEGMT010000284.1:0-3462 GCA_041182925.1 Pseudomonadota bacterium
CTTAGGAATCCCATAAATCGGCACATTAAACCGCGCCGTTTTGTGATAAGAGCCATGTAACTCCGGCACATAGTAACCGGTGAACAAACCATCAAAACTGCCATTATTCGCTACCGCATAAGGCTTAAACCATTGTTCAAAAAACTGTTTTTCCTGACCGTTACGCACATTGATGCCGCATAAACGCTTCCAATCACCGACTCGACCCAATTCAAAAATCCCATTCAAAGGCTTATCGTCGGCTTGTTTTTTCCAGCTATCACAAGAGCGACGAAAGGCGCTTAATGCATTGGAATGATTGTCATTGTGCCAGCCGGGTAATTGATTAAATTCGGTTGGATAAATCAACACTGTGCTGTCATTTTTCAAACGAATCGGTGCCCCGAGTTTAATCGCCTGCTCGCCACCGGCTTGAGTGTCAGGACGCGGCGGGGATTTTTCTGGTTGGCTTGAACAAGCAGAAAATAACACCGCAGTGATCAGTAAAACCAGGGTTTTTTGTGAAACTTTCAACATAAAATTAATTCATAAAAGTGTGCCAAATTCGCTGGACTTGCTCGCGTAATTCAGCAAATTGATTCGCATCGGCCAGCGCCGGATGATCTTGTAAAACTTGATGATGGCCAAAATCGCGATAAGCACAATAAGCCTGTTTTAATAAATTAGCATCTTCGGCTTGAATAAAACCTTGCTGCTGCAAGCCAGCTAATAAACGTACATTATCGGTGTAATAGCTTAAATCGGGGTGATGCTGGCTTTCGGCCAAAATGCCGTATTGAACGATAAATTCAATATCAGCAATGCCACCTGCGCTTTGTTTTAGATCAAATACAGCTGCATCTTTGTTGGCTAAATTGGCCCGCATTTTCTCGCGCATTTCTCGTACTTCGGTTTTCAAGGTTTCGGCCTCTCTTGGCAAGGCCAAAACCCGACCACGAATCGCTTCAAACGCAGTTTTTAAATCGCCATCGCCAGCGACAAATCGCGCTCTGACCAAAGCTTGATGCTCCCAAGTCCAAGCTTGGTTTTGGTAATACGCTTCATAAGTATCAATATGACTGACTAACAAACCTGAGTCGCCATTAGGACGTAAGCGCAAATCGGTTTCATACAACACGCCGGATAACATTTTAGTATCGAGAATGTGGCGGATCTTTTGCGCTAAACGTAGATAAAACTGGGCATTGCTAATTGGCTTATCACCATTGGTATTACCATCGGTGCAATCATAAACAAACACTAAATCTAAATCTGAACCATAACCTA
Source organism: Pseudomonadota bacterium (assembly GCA_041182925.1). Classification (GTDB taxonomy): domain Bacteria; phylum Pseudomonadota; class Gammaproteobacteria; order Methylococcales; family Methylomonadaceae; genus Methylomonas. Next base: position 1,267 of record JBEGMT010000284.1, read on the forward strand.
GCTCAATGCCACCAAATTTACCAAATGCCACAATCGCAAAGCCCTTCGGTTCATCAACGTCAGCGATCGGAGTGCCGTGCTTTTCCGCCAACATCAACCAAGCCCGATTTAACACCTGTTCTAAAATCGCCTCAGCAATCCAAGTCAAATAATCGCTGACCACCATGACCGGTAACACACCCATAATGTCAGCAGCAGCCACCCTAAGCACATTCAGATGCTTAAATTGCCGCAACACAATCATCAATTGCTCACTATCGGCGATCTCGATTTTGGCTAATTCACGCTGTAAATCGGCTTTTAAAGCCTGTTGATTGAGAGGTTGATACAAAGAACGGCTATCCAGTAACTCATCAAACAAAATCGGATACTGCGCCAAATAATGACAAATCCACGGACTCGCACCGGCCAGTTGAATTAAATGGGTCAGCGCTTGTGGATTCTCAGCTAATAAAGCCAAATACACATTACGCCCCGCCACCGCTTCAAACAACTTTAATAAGCGTTGCAAACTGAGTTTGGGGTCAGCAATTTGCGGTAATTGGTCAATTAACAGCGGCATTAAACGCTGTAAAACTTTGCTACCTTTAGCGCTCAAGCGTTTCACCGCCAGTGAGTTTCTAAACTCGTTAATTAGCGTCAAAATCGTATCCGGCTCGCTAATTTCTAGTTCACCGAGTAACTCCAAAGCTTGCTCATCGCCAGCCCAAATTAACTGCGCCGATTGTTGGCGACTGTCTTGTTCGCTCAACGAAAATACTTGCTCAAAAATGGCATGTACGCTGGCACGGACTTCGTCTAATTCGGCTTTAAAGCTAGACCAATCGCCAAAATCCATTGAAAAAGCCAAAATGTTTTGTACTTTAGGATCTTTAGGTAAATCGTGGGTTTGTCGATCCTGATATTGTTGAATATGGTTTTCAACCCGCCGCAAAAATCGATAAGCAAACTGTAAAGTCGCGACATCTTCGCTGGTCATTAACTGCAATTCATCCAAAACATCGAGAATCACTTGAATCTCGCGTTGTTGCAAAGCCGATTCTTGTCCACCCCGAATTAACTGAAATGCTTGACCAATAAATTCCACCTCACGAATTCCACCAGGACCAAGCTTGACGTTTTCCATGCGTTCTTTGCGTTTTAACTCTTGAGTAATCTGGAATTTGAGTGAACGCAATTCTTCAAACGCGCCGTAATCGAGATAACGGCGGTAAACAAACGGCTTAATCAACGCTGCTAACTGCTTGCCGCTGTTAAAGTCGCCTGCGACTTGGCGAGCTTTAATCATCGCGTAACGTTCCCACTCGCGGGCTTGAGTTAAGTAGTAATTTTCCATGCCGTCAAAAGTCATAATCAACGGCCCGCTATCACCAAATGGTCTTAACCGAACATCGGTTCTAAATACAAAACCATCCACCGTGATTTCGTCCAATGTTTTTACCAAAGAACGGCAAATTCGAGTGAAAAACTCACCATAACTGATTTCTTTTTTGCTGTTTAAAACCCCGTCCTCGGCATAAGCAAAAATCAAATCAATGTCCGACGAGTAGTTTAGTTCCCAAGCGCCCAATTTACCCATCCCCAACACCACCATGTTAAAAGGTGTGCCATCAGCCAGGGTTGGCGTGCCCCAGCGTTGACAAGCTTGTTGGTAAAAGAAATCTAACGCAGTTTCGATACACACTTCTGCCAGCGCGGTTAAATCGCTCAAAGTTTCATTCAAATCCGCCCAACCCGCTAAATCCCGCCAAGCAATCCGCACCATTTCACGACGGCGAAATTGGCGTAATTGTTTGGCTAAGTCGGCTTCACCCTCAAATGACTTGGCTTGGAACTGAGTGGGGTAGGCCTGGCGACGTTCTGATGAAAATAAATCGCCGGAATTGACTAAATCGGGGATTAGAAGAGGTTGGCGTAACCAACTGTCGGTAATGAATTGACTACAAGTACAGACTTTAAATGCTGATATTGCAAATTGAGGATGTTCAAAAACCGCCAATTGTTCCGGCGATAATTCATTACTTAATTGTTGGCAAATTTCTGTAGTAAAGGGTTGTAGTTCATCAGGTATATGTAGCGCGTGTTGATAAAACGAAGCTAAACAAGTCATAAGTCAATCCACTAGTGAAAGTAGGGGATAGACATAATACCCAAAAAAGACCAGTCCTGGAGAAAAACAATAGTGTTGTATGGGGC
>JBEGMT010000285.1:0-3089 GCA_041182925.1 Pseudomonadota bacterium
ATTATGAACATGCACTGATTCAAGCATTTTTAGAAGGATTAGCGTTTTGTACGCCCCTCTTTAACAAAGAGGGGCTATTGGAAAATAATTTAATGGATGAAGAATGAACCAGTATCCACTGACAGATAATTATTTATTCTGATGGGCGTTTGCGGTTGGACGGCATCTTGCTTGGTCACAATTAATGTTTTGCCGGTTTGTTTAATTCGCTGAATCAAATCAATCAAAAACGCTCGCCAGCCATCATCAAGCATTGAATCGTTTATCACCAGATTAAACCCATCAAATCCGGCTTGATTGACCCAATTGCTGAGTTGTTCAGCTATTAAGGGAGTATCAGAAAAAGGCGTGTGCGGATCAATCACTAAGGCCGGGTGAAATTTAAGATGGTGATAACGGGCAAAAATCTCCAATGCATTATCATAACGGGCAAATTGTTGTAGCTTATTGTCCTGCCAAGCGAAATAAAGAGGACTAATCGTTGTCAATTGATCTGCTGTTTCACGGAGTTGTTGCCAGCTATTTTGATCCAATAGTGGCGAGACCAAACCGGTTTTAGCTTTAATAGGCTTGGCGCTAATTTGATTGATATTAACCAAAGCTTGAGCGAATTGTGGCTGCCAAACAGCCAAAGTCAACGCACCTTGATTTGCGCCCTCTGGCATCACAACCGGACGTGACAACAGGGGTTGGCCATTCAGAAAAGCCGTGGCTCTCTGCCCTATTACTCTCAAACGCAGATTCAACCTGCTCTCACTCACATCAATACTAGCTAACTGCTTATGTACATCATTAGCAAGCGATTCTTGTAGCAATACTTGACCATTCGCTACCCCTAGCCGAATCGTGGGCTGATTAACACGATGACGCAGAGATAACCAAAATTGACCTTCTGGTAGTTGGTTTAATTGCACTTCAACATCAGCATCACGCCATTTTTCACTACCTGCCAAGCTAATTAAACCACCCTGCTCGCCCACTGTATTAGTTAGTTGCAGATTTCGCGGCTGGATAATTAGTTCACCATTATCAACAATCCAAGCAGACTCTGACGGTGGCAAATCAAATTGATCAATTAACTCACTATGGCGAGGCTGATAGTTATTGAGCTGGTTAATTAATTGCTCCGCTGTCCAGTTTTTTGAAACCCGCATCCGTTTAAAACTGGTTTGTGGATCATCGTAGTAATTTGCAGCGGCCACCGATGCAACAAAACCTATCGACAAACCGGCTTCATTCAAAGTTTGTGACCATATAATTGAGCCATCACCATATTGGGAATTCCAGGCTCTTGAGCAATCGGCGACTAACACCGAGATTTGCAATCGTTGCTCCAACAATTGTCGTTGCCGAGTCAATTTTTGTGCCAATGCCGCTGGGTCAGCGAAACCTTGATCATCACCACCTGGACAAGCTGAAATACCGATTTCCCAACGACCACTTTTAGCCATTAACTCAAGCTGATGCCAAGACACTAAATGAATATTGGCTTGCTCAAGCTGCTCAACATCAACAAATACTGTGGCGGTCATAGCCAAATCGGCTAACAACGGATCAACAATTTCAATGGTTTCCCGATTAGCTTCTTCAAAACTCAATAGCAACGGTTTACTGGGTAATGACGGGTTATTAGCAGATCGCCAGCGTTCGACTTGGGTCAATCCCAAGGTGTGATACCCTGCTTGTTTAATTGCCATCAAATCCTCTTCGAAACCACGGGCGGAAATCGCCAAATCGGAATTATGACTAACCTTGCCAAACACTAACGCCAAAAATGCCTGATTTTCGATGCCGGTTAATGATGATTGATTTTGGTTGCCAGCGCTCACTGACAATCTAGGTGATTGGTGAGCAAACCAAACCACCGTGATTAACACCAACCACCACAGTAAATTACGTTTATGGCTGACCGGTAAAGGCCGCACAGAAAAGTGATGTCGCATAATGACGCTACTCATCGGGTCCCCCATCGGTTATCACGTTGAGTGGCTATCGCATAAGGCATCTGCCAAACCAGAAACATCAAATAATAAAGCGTGAAATACAAACCATAAATCCAATAGCGATCAGCTTTCCAAAATAGGTAATAAGCGGAAAACATTAAGCCAATAATCACAGTACCGACTAAATACAGTAGTGGTGAAATCAAATCAGTCTGCGTAATCGGCAACCATAAACACAGCCGTAAAATCAACAGTGGAGCGATAATTGGAAATAGTAGTTGAGCATAAAAAGAAATCGCTGCGAAAGGATGTTTTTTCCACATAAAAGTAGCAGCGATTAAAGTCTCACGAAACCATGACTTTTTCCAGCGTAATTGCTGTTTTAAAAATTGCTTGTGATACTCTGGCACTATGGTGGTAGCAATCGCATCAGCGGCATAAATTACCCGATATTTGCGTAATAAATAATTAGTTAAACTACGATCATCACCAAAAGTTGCTTGAACACCCAAAAAATGCTGATTCAACCAAGCCGATAAAACCTCCATCACACAACTACGTCGATAAGCCGAAAAACAACCTGGGCAACAAGTAACCGTACCAAAAACACTTTCCGCCGCTTTCATCACCCGAAATGCCACGTAATAACGCGCTTGCTGCATTCGGGTCAGGCTGTTTTTATCGGCATTGGCAACTTCGGTATGACCGGCCACCGCTGCTACGCTAGGATCGGCAAAACCTTGGATAATTTTGCGAACACCATCACGCTTAACAAAGCTGTCAGAATCGACATAAACCAGAATTTCCCCCTCAGAGATATGAGCGCCAGCCGCCATCGCTTCTCGTTTGCCCTTATTGCGTTCAAAAATTTCGAGTTTCAGTTCGGGCCAACGGCGCTGTGCTCGTCTCGCTTCAGCTACCGTACCATCAGTAGAACCATCATCAACTACAATCACTTCAAACAAATGCAACGGGTAATCAATGCCATAACAAGCCCTCACTGTGCGATAAATCGCATCCTCTTCATTAAATGCGGTAATGATAATACTAACAGTAGGCGTGATATTAGCGTTATATGGCGTACGATAGAATAATGAAAATAGAAATCTCGAAAATATAAAACCAGCAATCGCGATAGAATATAAA
>JBEGMT010000286.1:0-6797 GCA_041182925.1 Pseudomonadota bacterium
ACCGGCACCGCCAAACCATTAGCAAAACCATAAGCGCCTAATTGGGCAATACAAGCGGCATGAGGCCAAATTTCAGTTTCAACACCCAACACGCGATCGGCTAAACGCTGGCTCAAAACCTCAGGGTAAACACCCCAACCAGAACCAACCCCAAAGCCCGATAAATCAGGAAAAATCACCTCTGCCGCAGGCGTCACCGCTTCGTCACCGATTAACTCAGCCAAACCTAAGCCATTACGCTGAAAACAGCCCCAAAAAATTTCATCCATCCGCGCATCCATCGCGGTAAATGCCACTTCAGCATCCGAATTTTGATTGAAATAACCTTGAGCAATCGCCGCTAAAGTCGAAACTGGCACCACCGGCAAATCAGCACCCATGGCAATACCTTGCACCACACCGCCCGCAATCCGCACCCCAGTGAATGATCCTGGGCCGCGACTAACAGCGATAGCGTCCAATTGTTGCGGCTTTAGCTCGGCTGCCGCCATCAATTGATCTATCATCGGTAAAATCAACTTGGTATGTTCGCGCGGTGCTAAGGCAAATTGTTCTTCAATTTGACCGTCAATAAATAATGCCGCAGAACAGGCATCGGTAGAGGTTTCAACCGCTAACAATTTCAAGACTTTTCCTCAATCGAAAAAAATTGCTGCACATCGGCAATATCCCGACTGCGCTTCATGGCTGGCACGCTGTCTAAAAACAACTGCCCATAGGTTTTTTTCAGCAAGCGCGGGTCGCAAACCATTAACACCCCACGATCTTCAACATCACGAATCAACCGTCCTACCCCTTGCCGTAACATGATGATGGCGCTGGGTAATTGATGTTCAAAAAATGGATTGCGACCTTGTTGTTCCATCGCCGCCAAACGGGCTTTTAAAACCGGATCACCCGGCGAAGCAAACGGCAATTTGTCGATAATCACGCAAGACAAGGCATCACCACGCACATCGACACCTTCCCAAAAACTCGCCGTGGCTAATAACACAGCATGACCGAGCTGTTTAAATTGCTCCAGCAACACACCTTTCGATTTGGTGCCTTGTACTAATAATGGGTAATCAATCCGACCTTCTAATAGCTGCGCGGCGCGCTGCAAGGCGCGATGACTGGTAAACAGAAAAAACGCCCGTCCACGACTGGCTTCCAAAACCGGCACCACAAACTCGATAATTTTATCGGTAAACTCAGGATCACTGGGTTGCGGCAAGCCGCGCGGGTGATAAAACAAAGCTTGATTCGGATAATCAAACGGACTTTCCCAGCTTTGACTTAAAGCGCCACTCAAACCCAGATTTTTAGAGAAATGCACAAAATTATTCGCCACACTCAAGGTTGCCGAGGTAAAAATCCAAGTCGCTTGATGACGATTCATAAAGCTACGAAATTCTTTGGCAATATCCAGCGGGGTTCGGCTTAAGGTGAAGGATTTACTGTACGTTTCATACCATTTAATCCACTGGCCATCTTGATCATTAATCAAGGTTTCCAGCTGCATATCCAAGGCTTCCGCGCGATCAAAACAGGATTCCAAACCTTTACTGCGAACCGAAGCCCGTTCTAATTGATCGGTTAACCGCGCTAATTGCTTTTGCAAAGATTCCAACGCCGCTGAAATTTTCGGGTTATCAACGATTTCCTGCCAATCGCCACGCCGCAACTCCAAACCAAATGCCAATCGTAAATCTTTGACTTCATGCTGCAAATCTTCGCAAGCAGTCCGTAAATCGGGCATATCTTTGGCATCGGTGAAATATTCCGCCAAACTATCATCAGCCAAATCGACCAATTGCTTGCCGCTAATCGTCACTCCTAAAAAATTAGAGGCGGTATCGGCTAATTGATGCGCCTCATCAATCACCACCACTTCGGCATCCGGCAATAATTCACCAAAACCGGTTTCGCGAATTGACCAATCAGCACACAGCAAATGATGATTAACAATCACAATATCGGCTTCTTGCGCTTGTTTGCGAGCTTTGATTAAAAAACAATCCGCGGCATCGGGGCAATTTTGGCCTAAGCAATTATCAGGAGTTGAGGTGGCATTAAACCAAATCGGATCACCGTCATTGACGTCGGCAACTTCGGAAACATCGCCGGTTTTGGTGCGTTTTGCCCAAGCTTTGATATGGGCTAAGGATTTTGCATCATCTTGACTGTAACCAAACGCTGAATTTAAAGCCTGTTCTAAGCGATAAGTACATAAATAATTCGCGCGGCCTTTCAATAAACTGGCTTTGAACGGATAGCGAGTCAAGGCTTTACGAATCAGCGGTAAATCTTTATTAAACAGCTGATCTTGAAGATTTTTTGTGCCAGTGGAAACAATGACTTTTTTGCGGGAAACAATCGCCGGAATCAGATAAGCAAAGGTTTTTCCTGTACCGGTACCGGCTTCGGCGATTAAGTTTTGTTGCGATTCGATGGCATAGGCGATTTTTTCCGCCATCTCGATTTGGGCTTCGCGGGGTTTATAACCGGAAATAACCGCCGCTAATGCACCCTCATCACCTAATAATTCGCCAATCACCGTCACTTAATAAACCATTAACGGCCAAAAAAGCTTTCCGCTTTCGCTTTAGCGTCTTTTGCACCTTGGAAATTTTGCTGGTTTTGTCTGGCTTCAGCAATTAACAACCAGCTTTTACGTTTTAAATCCAAATCGCTACCGGCTAACAAAGCCGCTTTACCCGCTAAATCTTCAGCCAATTGCGGCTTACTTTGCTTTAAACGCAGTTGTGCCAATTTATACGTTAAAGTCGGATTACGCGAATCAATCCGCAAAGCTCGTTCCATAATGGTCACAGCCCCATCTAAATCACCACGACCACGGTTACGTTCTGCTTCGTTAATTAAAGCCACCACTGCTGGCGAAGTACCGGATGGGACAGCGGCATCTTCGACGTTGATCGACAACATAGCAGGCGCAACAGTTGCCACCGTTACAGGTGGCTGGGGAGCCGTCATAGCGGGAGCGCTAACTTGCGGTTGAACGGGAGCAGAGATTGTCGGTTCAGCAAGTGGCGGATTTACTGCAGGTGCTGGTTGAACAGGTTGCGATTGAGGTATTGGTGATTGCTGCACTTGCGGCATTAATGACTCACCTTGAAACGCTGGCATGGTTGATTCAACTTTGAAACCGGTTTTGCCATCGTCAATTGCATAAGTCGCAGTGCCGGTGCCAGGTGCCGGTTGAGCAGGTTTCTTGGCAACAGGGGCTGGTGGGGCTTTTTTAGCTGCCGCCTTTTTAGGTTGTACCTTTTTTGGCGTTACTTCGGCATCAGAATTCGAGAACAAACTACAGCCGGTTAAAAGCATCGATAAGGTCACTACTGCAAGCAAGGATTTATGTTTCATCAACAAATTCAATCACACTATAAAAAATAAAAAGAGTCGCTTAAGCTGAAATTTATCGCCAAATTTTCACTAAAACGCTCGACAATTCTAGTTTAAATAGCCTATTAACACAAACCAGCCCCAACGCTGTTAATCAAAGCGCTTGGCGTCTTTTGGCAGTTTTTCAAATAAAGGATGCTTGCTGACACCATACTGCTCTGGATAAAACACCGACAACAAATGCAAGCCATAAGGCGGTGCTGTGGCGGCGGCTTGCGAGCGGTCTTTAATAGCTAACAACTCTGCCGTCCAGCTAATCGGCTGTTTGCCCATGCCAATTTCCATCAACACCCCGGTAATATTTCTGACCATGTGATGCAAAAAAGCATTGGCGCAGATATCGATAATCACCAACTGCTCTTGGCGATAAACCTCGATAAAGTGCATGATCCGATTGGGACTAACCGACTGACAGCCTTGAGCGCGAAATGAAGAAAAATCGTGTTCACCCAACAAAAATTGCGCGGCTTGGTGCATTTTTTCGGCATCTAAAGGCTGATAACACCAAGTCGCTTGGGTTTTCAGCAACGCTGATTTCATTGGCCGATTCAAAATTACATAGCGATAACAACGGGCAATCGCGCTGTAACGGGCATGAAAATCAGCCACCGCCGGTTGCGCCCAAATAATCCGAATATCATCCGGCAAATAACTGTTGCCACCCATCAGCCAAGCTTGTAAATCGCGTTCGACGGGGCTATCAAAATGCACCACTTGTTCAAACGCATGAACGCCCGCATCGGTACGGCCAGCACAATTGACAGTAATCGCTTGATTGGCAATTTTGCTCAGTGCTTTTTCCAACTCGCCTTGTACCGTAGTACGACCGGTTTGCCATTGCCAACCGGCATAAGCGCTGCCGTCATATTCAATACCCAATACCACCCGTCGATTAGACATGAATCAACACCTTACAACCTGCTTTGACTTGATTAAACAAGGCGATGACATCGGCATTCAGCATCCGAATACAACCATGCGAAGCCGGTTCGCTGCGCATTTCTTGATCAGGGCAACCGTGAATGTAGATATAACGCCAAGTGCTATCCACTTTGCCATAACGATTTTTGCCCGCTTCCAAACCACCTAGCCATAAAATCCGGCTGAGAATCCAGTCGCGTGTTGGATATTGCTCAGCCAGTTCAGGGCTGTAAATTTCACCGGTTGGCCGCCGCCCCACAAAAACGCTATTCATCGGCGCACCATCACCAATTTTGGCGCGAATCTGATGCCAACCCGTTGGCGTACATTCGCTGCCTTTTAATTCGCCGGGGCCATTTTTTGCCGTGGAAACCGGATACGCTGCGACCACTTGTTGACCATCAATTACCAATAAACGCTGATCGGCAATCGAAATATCTAAATAAAAGTCGCAACTGGAATTCATTTTTTCACGAACAAAGCAATCGATTCGACATGACCGGTTTGCGGGAACATATCCATTACCCCTGCTTTCACCAGTTTATAACCCAATTCATTGACCAAAATGCCGGCATCACGGGCTAAAGTCGATGGATTACAAGACACATAAACAATCCGCTCTGGCTGCCAATGTTTAAAGTTATGCAACACTTCTGAAGCACCGGCTCTGGACGGATCGAGTAACACTTTGCTGAACTTATGTTTGCTCCAAGCTTGATCACGAACATCTTTAGTTAAATCAGCGGCATGGAACTCAACATTGTCCAAATTGTTTAAGCGTGCGTTTTCACGAGCATGATTGACCAACGGCAAATCACCTTCTACCCCAACCACATAACCGGCTTTGGTCGCCAATGGCAAAGTGAAATTACCCAAGCCACAAAACAAATCCAACACCCGATCTTCAGCCGTTAGCGCCAAAGCATCCAAAGCCCGTGTCACCATTTTTTGGTTAATTTCGTAATTAACCTGAGTAAACATTGCTGGTTTGAAATTAAATTTAACCCCTTGCTCGGCCAAGCTATAACTCGGAATCACCTCTGGCTCACCGTCTAATGGCACGATGGTGTCAGGGCCTTTGGGTTGTAAGCAGATACTGATTTGATGCTTTCGACCAAAATCACGCAAGATTTGCTTATCTTGCTCGGTTGGTGGTTCTAAAACCCGAAATGCCAACACCACCTCGTTATCACCAATCGCCACTTCAATTTGCGGGATTTTGTCTTTAATCGTTAATTGAGCAATCATCTCGCCGAAAGCCAGCAAATTCTCACCAATTAAGGGAAACATGACTTTACAGCTATCAATCTCAGCTAAAAATGGGTTGCGACGTTCACGAAAGCCCACCAAAACCCGACCTTTCTTAGCCACATATTTAACCCCCATCCGCGCTTTACGGCGGTAGCCCCAATGTGGGCCGGTTAAAGCCTCCCAAATTTCAGGAATTTCCACTTTACCGATACGTTTAAACTGCTCTTTTAGCAATTGTTGTTTAATTTTGATTTGCTCTTCGTCAGCAACATGCTGAAAGCTACAACCGCCGCAACTACCAAAATGAACGCATTTAGGATCAACCCGTTGCGGTGAACGGCTATGCAGTTGCACCACTTTCCCTTCGGCATAATCACGGCGCATATCGGTGTAAACAAAATCAACGTTTTCGCCCGGTAAGGCTTCGTCGATAAAAACTACTTTGTCGTTGACATGGCTAACGCCACGACCATCATGGGCTAAAGATTCAATGGTTGTGTTGACGGGTTCTAGCGGGAGTTTTTTCTTATGTGCCATGTTTGAGTTGGTTAAGTTGAGTAACGGTGCGCAATATTTGCCACCTGAGCCGTTTGTACTGAGCTTGTCAAAGTATAATTGGCGCTTGCCATAAACTCGGTTTTCATAATAAGGATTCGCCTTGCGAAGCCATTTTAATGTCGGTTCTCGCACCGACAAGCGAGTTACTTTTCTTTGTTTGGGCAAAGAAAAGTAACCAAAAGAAAGCCCACCCGACTGCCGCTTGCTTCCTGCGCGCTGAAACGTTTACTGGGGGTTGGCAAAAGGGACATCCTGTCCCTTTGCCAACTCGCCGCATCCATGCGGCGACCCTAACGGGCTGTTCCCAGTAAAAGTTTCAGTGCTCGGCGCGGCAGACGGGGGAAATACCACCACAAAACATTAATTCGGAAAAACCCCAGTCGATAAATACCGATCACCGCGATCACAAACAATCGCCACAATCAGCGCATTTTCGACTTGTTTAGATAATTGCAACGCCGCATAAACCGCCCCACCCGATGAAATACCGGCAAAAATCCCTTCTTTTGCCGCCAAATCGCGAGTGGTGTTTTCCGCAGATAATTGGTCAACATCAATAATCCGGTCAACCCGTGTGGCATCGTAAATTTTCGGTAAATATTGCTGCGGCCAGCGACGAATGCCTGGGATTTTGGAATCACCTTCCGGCTGTACACCGACAA
>JBEGMT010000287.1:0-10960 GCA_041182925.1 Pseudomonadota bacterium
GTTAAATTTTGTGGATAAGGATCGGCTTGGCAGAGCAGGGGAAATAAGCTCAGTAGTAGCAGTTTTTTAATCATGAATAATCTCTTTAACTTCGCTCACGACTTGGCCTTGAGCAAAACGAGTCAGCATCAAGTCGTTAATTGATAATTGTTGGCTGGATTTAATAATCTGTTGATTGTCTTGGCGTTGGCTGATGGCGTAGCCGCGTTCCAAAGTTGCCAATGGACTGACCGCGTGTAAAGTCTGGCTGATAGCGGCTTGTCGATTTTTTAAGCGATTTATTTTTAGCTGAATTGAGCGTTCCAGTCGTTGCTGCAAATAGCTTAACTGCTGTTGATGGCTATTAATTTGTTGGCTGGGTTGCCATTGTTTGAGTTGGTGATGACCAATCGCCAATTGTTGCTGACAGTCGCGTAATTTGTGTTGTATCGCTTGATTGATACGTTGTTCCAATTCATCTAAACGTTGGGCATTACGCTGTAGTTTTTGGCCGGGATGTTGCTGTTGTAAGGCTTTATCCAGCCAAGCTAACTGTTGTTGGTGTTGCAATAAGCGGCGTTGGATTAATTGGCTTAACTGTTTTTCAAAGGTATCAAATGCATTTAGCCATGCCTCTTGATGTGGAACTGCGTGTTCGGCGGCGGCAGACGGCGTGGCGGCACGTAAATCAGCCACAAAGTCGGCGATGGTGACATCGACTTCGTGGCCGACCGCAGCAATCACCGGAATCTCGCTGGCGGCAATTGCTCTGGCGACCATTTCTTCATTAAATGCCCATAAATCCTCTAATGAACCGCCACCCCGAGCCAAAATGATCACATCGACTTGCTTGTGTTGATTGGCAGTCGCTAAGGCTTGAGCAATTTCAAATTTAGCGGTTTCGCCTTGAACCGCGACCGGATAAATCAACACTGGAATCGCTGGAAAACGACGTTTGAGCATCGTCAAAATATCGTGTATCGCCGCGCCAGTTGCCGAGGTAATCACGCCAATTTGTTTGGGAATTAACGGTAGGGTTTGTTTGCGTTGTTGATCGAACAAGCCTTCTTGCAACAATTTGGCTTTGAGTTTTTCGAAAGCTAAGCGTAAAGCACCATCACCGGCTTCTTCGAGATGATCGACAACTAATTGATAGTCGCCTCGCGGTTCGTACAAACTAACTTGCGCGGTGGCGATGACTTGATTGCCATTACTGGGTTTAAAGCGTAAGCGTTGCTGTTGGCCTTTAAACATCGCGCAGCGAATTTGTGCTTGCGAGTCTTTTAAAGTGAAGTAAATATGGCCGGAAGCAGGGATGCTGAGATTGGAGATTTCGCCAGCCACTTGTACATTCAAAAAGTGCGTGGCTAATAAGCGTTTGGCCTCGCGATTAAGCTGGGAAACGCTGTAAACAGTGTCTTGCATAATGAGTGTTTACAGCGTTTTTAGCAATTAAGCCGTGAACGGATTTTCTAAAACGATGGTTTCGTTTCGGTCTGGGCCAGTTGAAAGAATGGTCACCTTAACGCCGACTAATGCTTCGATTCTAGCGATATAAGCTTTAGCGCCTTCAGGTAGTTGATCAAATTCAGTTACACCGGCAGTTGTACCTGTCCAGCCTGGCATTTCTTCAATCACCGCTTCACAAGCTGCGTATTGATCAGCACCTAATGGCGCGATTTCGGTCAATTGACCGTTGATTTTATACGCGGTGCAAATGCCGATTTTGTCTAAACCGTCTAATACATCCAGCTTGGTTAAGCAGATACCGCTTAAGCTATTCAATTGCGCTGATTTACGCATTGAAACCGCATCAAACCAACCACAACGGCGTTTACGCCCAGTGGTTGCACCAAATTCATGACCTTTGACACCTAAATGTTCGCCATAGCTGTCGTCCAATTCGGTTGGAAATGGGCCGTTGCCAACGCGGGTTGAGTAAGCTTTGGTGATACCCAAAACATAATCAATTGCTAACGGGCCAACGCCACTACCGGTTGCCGCGCCACCTGCGGTGGTGTTGGATGAAGTCACGTAAGGGTAGGTGCCGTGATCAATATCCAGCAACGCGCCTTGTGCGCCTTCAAACATGATGTTGTGGCCTTGTTGTTGGTGAGCGTGTAAATCTTCACCAACATCGGTTAGCATGGGCTTAATCAATTCGCCTAACGCCAAGGTATTGGCCAAAATTTCTTCATAATTAACCGCTTCCGCTTGGTAATAGTTAACTAACATGAAGTTGTGATAATCGACTAATTCTTTCAAGCGTCTAGCAAATTCTTCAGTGTTGCGTAAATCGCCCGCGCGTAAACCACGTCTTGCGACTTTATCTTCATAAGCAGGGCCGATACCACGACCGGTAGTACCAATCGCTTTGCTACCACGGGCTTTTTCACGGGCCTGGTCGATAGCAACGTGGACCGGCAAAATCAGGGCGCAGGCTTCGCTGATAGTTAAGCGATTTTTAACCGGTACCCCAGATTTTTCGAGAATATCAATTTCTTTCATCAAGGCTTGAGGGCATAGCACAACGCCGTTGCCTATCATGCACTGTACGCCTTCGCGCAATACGCCAGAAGGAATTAAATGCAACACGGTTTTTTCGCCGTTGATAACCAAAGTATGACCGGCGTTATGGCCACCTTGAAAACGAACAACCGCCGCCGCTTGTTCCGTTAAAAGATCGACGAGTTTACCTTTGCCTTCGTCGCCCCATTGTGTACCTATAACAACTACATTTTTTCCCATGATTTTTATAACCTTAAGCTAATGGTTTAACGACCCAGCGTTGATCTTGTTTTTCGAGAATAGCGGTGCAGCCTAAATCGTGCGGCGTGCCCAATTGATTAGGTAGATTTTGAATTACCGTGGTGCCTTGTGCGCGTAGATCGCGGATGGCGTGTAACAAATCTTGGTCTTCAGCATACGGTGCGAAGACGATGGTGTTGGCTTCGGCGCTGATGCTGGCTTTGAATAAATTAACCAACACTTTCAAATCGGCACTAAAACCAGTCGCAGCACGAGCGCGGCCAAAGAATTGACCAATATTATCGTAACGACCACCACGGGCAATTTCCCGACCGATAGAGGGGGTGAATGCCGCAAACACGATGCCAGTGTGATAGTGATAGCCTCGTAATTCCGCCAAGTCAAAACTGACCGTCAGTGATGGAAAATCGCGTTGTAATTTGTCGGCTAAGCTTTGTAAATCTGCCAGCGCTGTTTGGATCGTTGTATTGCCGGTACCTAATAAACTAATGGCTTTATCTAAAATTTCGCGACTACCATTGAGTTTAGGCAGAGCGATGAATAGGCGTTTAAACCCAGGTTCAATGGCAAAGCCATTAACTAATTCTTCAAGTTCAACCCGAGCTTTGCGCTGTAACACATCAAACAATTCAGCTTCTTGTTGTTGGTTCAAATTCGCTTGTTTGGACAAGGCGCGATAAATACCAACGTGGCCCAAGTCTAAATGCAAATTTTGGACACCGGTGATTGCCAACATTTCCAGCATCAAACGAATCACTTCGTAATCGCTTTCAATGCCGTTGTGACCATAAAGCTCGGCACCGATTTGCATCGGGCTACGGGTCTTTTCTAAACCGTCACCAATCGCGTTCAGCGTGGTGCCAGCGTAGCAAAGCCGAGTAGGCCATTCGTGTTTGAGATTATGCGAATCGATTCTAGCCACTTGCGGTGTCATATCTGCACGAACACCGAGCATTTGGCCGCTGATGGGATCGGTCAGCTTAAAGGTTTGAAGATTCAAGTCGTGTCCAGAGCCGGTGAGCAATGAATCGAGAAAATCGACAAACGGTGGAATCACTTGTTGGTAACCCCATGTTGCAAAGGTATCCAGTAGTTGACGGCGGAGAGTTTCAAGATATTCAGCCTGTTCGGGTAGCACTTCGTCAATGCCGTCCGGTAATAGCCAAGAGTCTTTTTTTTGCATTTTGTTGTGTCCTAATCGCAGAAAACGCCCCGACCACGGAGCGTTTACTTAATACGATGAAAGCTGAGTTTATTTCTGGTTTTTAAAATATTTGAAGAAATCCGAATTCGGTTCCAACACCATGATGTTGCCCGATTTGCCCAAGCTTTGCTTGTAAGCAATCATGCTACGATAGAAAGCGTAAAACTCGCTGTCTTCCCCAAAGGTTTTAGCCGATATTTCTGCTGCTTTGGCATCGCCTTCACCGCGTAAGATTTCAGAATCACGATAGGCATTGGCTAAAATGATTTCGCGTTGTTTGTCGGCATCTGCACGAATCCGCTCTGCCGCTTCTGAACCTTGTGAACGAAATTCGCGAGCGACGCGAGCGCGTTCGGCTTCCATTCGTTGGTAAACCGAAGAGCTGACTTCGCTGGGTAAATCAATGCGTTTAACTTGAACGTCAACAATCGTGATACCTAATTTGGCGGCATACGGTGAAACATTGGTGATTAAGGCTTCACGAATTGCGCTGCGATCTGTTGATACCAGTTGTTTAATTTCACGTTTGCTGAATTCGCTACGGAATGAATCTTTAATGATTTGATCTAAACGAATATTGGCTTGATTAACATCGCCAGCAACGGTGGTGTAAAAAGTTTTGACATCGCCAATTCGCCATTTAACGAATGAATCAACGATGACGTTTTTCTTCTCAGCAGTCAAAAAGCGTTCTGGGGTCGAATCCATAGTTAGGATACGTGAATCAAACTTTTTGACATTGTTGAGAAAAGGGATTTTGAAATGCAAACCGGGTTGAAAATCTGCACCAACAATCTCACCGAGTTGGAATTTGATGACGCGTTCGGTTTCGGCGACGGTAAAAACCGAAGTCGAAATCACCACAACCAATGCGCCCAGTGTCACTAATATCTTGTTTCCCATCTTAGCGTCCTCTCACATCGCGTTCACGGCTGGTAGCGCGTGAATCGGGTTTGGTTTCTTTTACGGGTGGCGTGGAAACGGGGGTAACCGATTCATGGCTAGGTGCGGCAGGTAAAGCTTCTGCGGCTTTGGCATTGAGTTTTTCCAATGGCAAATACATGACATTGTTGCCGCCTTTAACATCAACCAAAACATTGTTGGAATGATCAAGTACTGATTCCATTGCTTCGATATACATCCTTTGCTTGGTAACCGCAGGGGCTTTTTTGTATTCGGTTAGCAATTGGGCAAAACGACTGGCATCACCGTTGGTTTGGGCAATCACTTTTTCTTTATAGGCTTCGGCTTCTTGAACAATTCGAGAAGCGGCACCGCGTGATTTTGGCACCACGTCGTTTGAATAAGCTTCTGCTTCGTTAATCAAGCGTTGTTTATCTTCGCGAGCTTTAATCGCATCTTCAAACGAGCCTTGAACTTGCTCCGGTGGCTGAGCATCTTGTAAGTTAACACTGGTGATTAAAATGCCAGTTTTGTAAGCATCCATTACCGATTGAATTTCAGTTTTAATCGCGGCAACGATTTCAGTACGACCTTCGGTTAGAACGAAATCCATATCGCTACGACCAATCACGCCACGTTCGACGCTTTCGGTAACTTGTTTTAAGGTCGAAGCGGGATCCAAAACGTTAAAAGCGTAGTCTTTAGCATCTTTAACTTGATATTGAACCGCTAAACGAACATCGACAATATTTTCGTCACGAGTCAACATCATCGCTTCTTTAGGAACAGACCCGGTTGCTTGGCCGCCGCCAGAGCGATAACCAACTTCGATAAAACGTTGTTGTTCAACATTGATGACTTGAACTTGATCAATCGGGGCAGGAATATGCCAGTTTAAGCCAGGTTGAGTAGTGTTGACATATGCACCGAGTCGGGTGACTACACCGCGGGTGCCTTCATCAACCGTATAAAAACCACTTAGTCCCCATAATACGGCAACACCTGCTATTACAAGGCTAAGACCTTTAGCAGAAGAACCATTATTTTGAGGGTTGTTGTCAGAACCGCCGCCAAAAATGCCGCCTAATTTTTCTTGTAAAGAACGCATCACCTCGTCTAAATCGGGAGGTGTGTTAGGTTCATTACGACCACTCCAAGGGTCTTTTTTGTCTCCGCCAGGCTCATTCCAAGACATACAGGGTTACTCCAAAATGGATTTGAAAACGCTATCAGGTCGCTAAAAACGACTTTTGGTCATCGCTTTCGGCTTTGTATATTTGCAAACTGCAAAATTAGACAGGCCGAAAAACCGCTTATTCTACCGTAAATTAACTAATGCCGAGCAAATAACTCGGTATTTGGCGCTGCGACAAATCATGATTATTCGACTGCTTCAGTTTTAATATCTTTCAACAAGCCAAGGTATTTTTGATCGATTTCCAAAGTTAATTGGCAATTGCCGTGATCGTCGATGATTTCGTCGATAATTCGCACAAAGGCAAATAATTTACTTTTCATGCCGATTTGGCTGGCTGGTAGGTAACATTTGCGAATCACTTTGCTACTAGCGAACAACTGGCCTAAAGCTTGTTGTAAAAGATCACAACCTAAACCTTGTTGTGCCGAAATCCAGACTGCCACCGGTTTGCCATCGCCATCGTAATCAATATGTGGGCTGACGCTATCGAGCAGGTCGATTTTGTTAAACACTTTTAACTGCGGAATTTTGCCAGCGTCAATATCATCCAGCACTTGGTTGACGTGGAAAATGGTTTCTTCTCGATCTTCTGCCGCCGCATCAATCACATGCAGCAATAAATCAGCTTCACTGGCTTCTTGTAAAGTTGAACGAAAGGCAGCGACTAATTCATGTGGCAAATGGCGGATAAAGCCCACCGTGTCAGCCAAAATGATTTCACTGCCATTGTTGAGCGGCAATTGCCGTAAAGTCGGGTCTAAAGTCGCAAATAATTGATTGGCAGCATAAATATCAGCGCCAGTTAAGCTATTAAACAGTGTTGATTTGCCGGCATTGGTATACCCCACTAATGACACGGCGGGAATTTCGGCTTTTTTGCGTTTGCTACGACCTTGGTGGCGTTGTTTTTGGACTTTATCCAAACGCTGTTGAATTTGTTTAATGCGAACAGCCAGTAATCGGCGGTCGGTTTCTAATTGGGTTTCACCTGGGCCTCGCATCCCAATCCCGCCTTTTTGGCGTTCTAAATGGGTCCAGCCGCGAATCAAGCGGGTTGATAGATGCTTTAATTGCGCTAATTCAACTTGCAATTTACCTTCAAAAGTTTGAGCACGTTGGGCAAAAATATCCAGAATCAGGCCATTTCTATCAACAACACGCACTTCAAGGGCTTTTTCTAAATTGCGCTCTTGGCTCGGTGACAGCGGGTGATTAACGATCACAATATCAGCTTGGTGTTCCTGAATCGCGAATTTAATTTCATCGAGTTTGCCTGTACCGACAAAGTATTTCGGGTCAGGGCGGTGACGAGTACCGGTGACAACATGAATCGGTTGAGCACCAGCTGATTTGGTAAGTTCTTTGAGTTCGTCAAGATCTTCTTGACCCATTTGCAAAGTTAGGTGAACGAGAATCGCTCGCTCACCCGCATCGGGGCGTTCAAACAAAAGCTACCCCTTAATTACTATCTGTGGTCTCTGGTTCGCGACTCAAAGTCACGTTTTTACCGGGAACGATAGTGGAGATGGCGTGTTTGTATACCATTTGATTAACTGTGTTTTTCAGCATTACCACATACTGATCAAAAGAATCGACACGACCTTGTAGTTTTATACCGTTAACCAAAAAGATTGATACAGGTGTGTGCTCTTTTCTGAGCGCATTTAAAAAATTATCCTGTAAATTTTGGGCTTTTGACATCCGATTCTCCTTATTATTGTTTGGCTGCACTTATACATTACCCGCTATATCTATCTAATTCAACATTTAGGATTGATGCGGGTTTAAACTTAATCAGAATTTGGGGTCATAATTCTGTATTTCAAGTTCAATTTAGGGTTTACAGAGTTGTGCTTTTGAAAAAGCACAACTCTTTAATTTCAGGCTAAATTAGCTAATTTTTTTGTACTTGATTCGATGCGGTGTATCGGCATCAATACCCAGGCGGCGATGACGGTCAGCCTCATAATCAGCATAGTTACCTTCAAACCAGACTACTTCACTATCACCTTCAAAGGCCAGAATGTGAGTGGCGATACGATCCAAGAACCAGCGATCATGGGAAATCACCACCGCGCAACCTGGGAAAGCCAACAAAGCTTCTTCCAAGGCGCGTAAGGTTTCAACGTCAAGGTCGTTGGTGGGCTCGTCAAGTAACAACAAGTTGCCGCCGCTTTTTAGCAGCTTGGCTAAATGGACACGATTACGTTCACCGCCCGATAACTCGCCAATCCGTTTCTGCTGGTCACCGCCTTTAAAGTTAAAGCGACCAACGTAAGCGCGAGAAGGGGTTTCGTATTTGCCAACTGTAATCACATCTAAACCATCCGAAATTTCTTCCCAAACGGTTTTTTTGTCATCCATGTCATCACGCAACTGATCGACATACGACAACTGTACGGTTTGACCAATGGTAATCTCACCGCTATCGGGTTTTTCAAAACCAGCCATCATTCGGAATAGGGTGGTTTTACCGGCACCGTTAGGGCCGATAATGCCCACAATACCGCCCGGTGGTAATTTAAAGCTTAGGTCGTTAATCAATAAACGATCGCCAAAGCCTTTGCTGATGTTATTCGCATCAATCACTACGTCGCCAAGACGAGGTCCGGGTGGAATATAAATTTCTTGGGTTTCGTTACGTTTTTGAACGTCGACCGATGATAATTCTTCAAAGCGCGCCAAACGCGATTTGCTTTTGGCATGACGGCCTTTTGGGTTAGAACGCACCCACTCCAACTCGGCTTGCATGGCTTTTTGGCGAGAGGTTTCTTGTTTTTCTTCCAATGCCAAACGTTTTTCCTTTTGTTCCAACCAGGAAGAATAATTACCTTCCCAAGGAATCCCCATACCGCGATCAAGCTCTAAAATCCAGCCAGCAACGTTATCAAGGAAGTAACGATCATGGGTTACCGCAACCACAGTGCCGGTGTAATCGTGCAGGAAGCGTTCCAGCCATGCCACCGATTCAGCGTCTAAATGGTTGGTTGGTTCGTCAAGCAAGAGCATGTCTGGTTTAGACAACAATAAACGGCACAAGGCCACACGGCGTTTTTCACCACCGGATAATTTAGTGACGTCGGCATCCCAATCCGGTAAACGCAAAGCATCGGCAGCGATTTCTAAAGTACGGTCTAAATTGTGACCATCACAAGCATTGATAATATCTTCTAGGCGCGCTTGTTCGGCGGCTAAAGCATCAAAATCAGCATCCGGCAAAGCGTATGCCGCATACACTTCATCCAATTTCGCTAAAGCTTCTTTGATACCAGCAACTGCTTCTTCAATATTGCCACGCACGGTTTTGTTAGGATCAAGCTGTGGTTCTTGTGGCAAGTAACCGATATTAATGCCTTTTAGAGGCACCGCTTCGCCTTCGATTTCTTTATCAATCCCCGCCATAATCCGTAGCAAAGTTGATTTACCTGAACCATTTAAGCCCAATACGCCAATTTTGGCGCCAGGGAAAAACGATAGCGAAATGTCTTTAAGGATGTGTTTTTTGGGCGGTACGATTTTACCGACCCTGTGCATGGAGAAAATATATTGCGCCATTGGATTGCTGCTAAAAAATCAAAAATGGCATTATACCTTGGCATTTGAGATTTTTAAGGAGCTTTATCTGTGAACGGCAATAGTGACGCGGTTTTTATCGACATTCATTGTCATCAGCGATCTAATCAGCTTGGGATGACGGTGATGAGTTTTGATGTCAGCGAGTTTAATCAGTCGTTCGCGGATCAACCGTTTTATAGCCTCGGTTTGCATCCTTGGTTTATTGAACAGCAAGACCGGCAGGTCGGATTGCAAGCTATTGCTAATCATCACAATTTGTTGGCAATCGGTGAATGCGGTTTAGATAAATCGATTCATACACCACTAGCGTTGCAAATACAGGTGTTCGAACAACACATCGAATTGGCCAAACAATGGAACAAGCCCTTAATCATCCATTGTGTTCGGGCTTTTAATGAGTTAATTCAGCTCAAACAAGCCAATCCTGATCTAAAAGCGTGGATTATTCACGGCTACAACGCCAAGCCACCAATGGCGCAACAACTCATC
Source organism: Pseudomonadota bacterium (assembly GCA_041182925.1). GTDB lineage: Bacteria > Pseudomonadota > Gammaproteobacteria > Methylococcales > Methylomonadaceae > Methylomonas. The sequence goes on from JBEGMT010000287.1 coordinate 10,119, forward strand.
AAACACGGTTTTTATTTATCACTCGGCAAAGCCTTGTTAACTGAAAATAGCCATGCCCAACAAAGCTTGTTATCGCTACCATTGGAGCGTTTATTTTTAGAAACCGACGCCGCCAACGATATAAGCATTGGCGCTATCTACGCTGCAGCGGCTAAAATTGCCAAAATCGATGTTTCGACATTAAAACAACAAATCTTGGCTAATTTTCAAAGAGTATTTTTGCATGACTGATTTAAGCTGGTTATCTCGTACCGAACTGTTAGTCGGTAAAGCTAAACTCGACAAACTACAAAACTCGCATGTTTTGGTCGTAGGAATGGGTGGTGTTGGCTCGTTTGCGGCTGAGTTTATTTGTCGTGCTGGGGTAGGGCAAATGACGATAGTGGATGGTGACGTAGTCGATCCCAGCAATCGCAACCGCCAATTACCGGCTTTAGCAACCACCCACGGTCAATCAAAAGCCGATGTAATGGGAGCGAGATTATTGTCGATTAACCCCGATTTAAAGCTCAATATTCGCCACGAATTCATTACCCCCGATACCGCCGCCGATTTGCTGAGTCAGCCTTATGATTACATCGTCGATGCTATCGACAGCTTAACCCCCAAAATTCATCTGATTCGCGCCGCTAAAACCCGCAAAATGAAAATCATCAGCTCAATGGGGGCGGGCGGTAAATTAGATCCAACTCAATTAAAAGTGGTGGATATTTCCAAAACCTATAACTGTCCTTTTGCCCAATTTATTCGCCAGCGTTTGCGTAAACAAGGGATTAGTCGCGGCTTAAAAGTAGTGTTTTCACCCGAAGTAGTGGTTAAGGAATCATTGATGTACACCGATG
>JBEGMT010000288.1:0-2879 GCA_041182925.1 Pseudomonadota bacterium
TTGTCGAAATAGGAAAAATAAATTATTTTGCATTAAAAACCGGAAAACATTAGCGTGATAAAGACCGTCATCCTTATCGGCACATCGCATAAATATCAGCAACCAATTTTCTCAAACATACATGGTGTAGAAGAATTTCAGGCTTATATAGTTGATTTATGTCAGCTTTATAAAATAAAATCTATTGCCGAAGAAATGAGCATAGAATTAATTGAAGAAAAAGGATTTCAGTTATCTGGATTGCATCAGATATGTAATTCAATGGGAATTAGCCATCAATATTCAGATCCATCAAGAAAAGAACGCTTAGAACTGAACATCAGGCCAGATACAGAGTTGGATATTAAACTGAAAAATATAACAAAAATAGAAGCCAACATAATCGAAGCGGTGAATAATGGAAAAAGAGAAAAAGAATGGCTGAGACGAATACTTGTTCTCGATTGCCCCTTAATATTTGTTTGCGGAGCGAATCATTTTCTTAGTTTTTCGTCCCAACTAAAAACACATGGGGTTACAGTAATTGAATCTGATAGAGACTGGGAATACAATCCGTAACGTGTGATAACGTTCCAACGCTGACAAGCTTGACAGCTAGGTGATTGAATTGTTTTTACGGTATTATTCGCATAATAAGGTCTAGCGGGTCGTCCTGCAATGTTATTGTCCTGTTGTCGTAAATCGTCGCCGTTCTTTCCCCCATTTTCAATGTTGTTTCCAAGTCTAAGCAAAACGCTAGGGGGCTGTCCGTTCTTATCTGATTCGGTAATTGCGCCTGATTTATTTCCCAAAGCGCTTCCTCCATCACCTGTTTCTGCTCATCTTCTGAAAGCTTGCTCAACAGGTATAGGATTCTTTCACATGCTAAATCTATTTGTTCCCAATTCATTTTTAATTCCTCAATACAATTAACAGTTTTGTTAAATTTGCTAAAGTTCAGACTTTGCTAAATAGGTAGTTGTTGACGGACAGCTTTGTCAAGTAAAGGCTAATCAGATTAAATTTTTCTGGTATTTCACTATTAATTCAAACCATGTATTAAACGGCTTGGGAGGCAAATAGCAATTTTCTGTTAGGTCGTAACTACCTTTTATACCAGTGATAATTTCCATGCAGTTTGTGGCGGCGGCCTTTACACCGTCATCGGTTGCTCTTATACCTTGGTAAAAATCATTGCCCGGCCATGACACATGATCCCATGCTACAAAGCTGAATAACATCAGATCGGTATTGCTTGTGTGGTTATTCAGATATGTATGTGGAGGGCAAAGCTGATTCAATTTCTTGATGGCTTTGATTTGAGGATTCACTACGAATGATAATCCTTCAATGTCATATGTCTTTGGGATGCATTCCTGATAAGGATCAAAGTAAACAAGTGCAAGCGCATCTAATTGTGCTCTATACGTTGTTAGTAATCTTTCAAGCACTTTCTCTAGTTTTTCACCTAATTGTTCTGAAAACTGACCAGCAAACTGGCCACAGCCGATTCCGGGAATGGTAATAATTGCTTTTTTACCCAGTTGCTTTGATTCTGTATTGGCATAGATAAAAAGTGGCAGTAATCGGCGTTCGTAAAGCTCATAGTATTTTTCTAAATCGATCTCACAATTTTGGTCAACAACATCCCAGTCAACTGGGGTGTGGTCTCGTCCATTTCTAAGTAGAGCCCCCGGCGTGAATAAAAGATAACCTTCAAATGCTGTCTCATGCACATTAGGGTTTTGATGCCTACCATCATCATAAATCGTCACTTTGCAGGCTATGCCAATATCACCAAGCAGTTTTAGCTCCTCGCGTGTCCAGTCTGAACCGTCTCCGTAAACAGCCATTTCAGCAAATATTTGAGGGAATTTTGTTTTCAAAAGAAGGTGAAGCAGAGTATTGCCATTGATGGCTTTTAGCTCATTGATACCTGATTTTTTTATCTGCTGGCTAAGATAAAGCCCCGGGGTTGATCGCCCGTCAATCAATTGGCGCAGATATTGATCTATATTGGCTCGTGACTGTTTATGTAGTAGTACCTTATAAGATGGGCTGGTATCTGAAACAGTAGGTTCAGGCCTTTTCGATAGAGGTTTAAATCGTTCAAGAGAGTGTTTCATCAGCCACAAATGATGCTAGTTGTTAAACAAAAAGCGTAGGACTGTTAAGAAGCTTTTAATTTTTGAAAAAAACGATCGATTGGCTAAATTTTTAAATCTTTCCTCAGGTGTTTCATAGTTTTCTGGCTCATAAACGTGATCGCCATTGATCGAAGCCCACCATTCAACATAATGTCGGTTTGTGCAAAAACCAATGTTTTTACCGTTGTGATTAATTTTTATGCCTTGGTCTGTTCTGCGTTTACATATTGAGCAGGTTGCTGGAACAGAAACTTGCGGCTCAATGATTCCATTCCAAGGAATACGGACATAACCTTCATAAAGTCCACTTGCAGTCACATAGCCAATTGGCTGTTCATCTTGGTTACGAGTTTCGGGACGTTTTCCATAATCGAAATTGTCGCAGTATGTCCAGAATGGATTTGTGATTTTGATGTTTCTTAATGTGCAATAAGATAAATCCCAGAACATTTTCCCTTGTTCGGGATGAGGGTGAGCCATTTCTTGAACTGCTCTGTTATGTGAGCAGTTTCCGCAACAGTCTGGGCCGCCATTTGGCATTTTTCGATCTCCATTGTTCTGAATTAGCTGAATCATAGTACAAGTGATGTTTATGCAACATGACTTTAGATTAATTATTGAAAACAAACGAACTTAAGCGCTTAGCAACAAATCCGCATGTAAGATAAAGGCCGTTATCCCCATAGAAAGCCATGAAATGAGCGTAAAACCAATTGAATTGAGTGAAATTGAGCGAGAACAACTGCTAACGAT
>JBEGMT010000289.1:0-8778 GCA_041182925.1 Pseudomonadota bacterium
GTATTGGATATGTGCGCGGCTCCCGGTGGTAAAACCGCTGCGATTTTAGAGCGCCAGCCTGATTTAAAATACTTGTTGGCGATTGATGTCGATAGCCAACGTTTGGAACGCGTTACTCAAAATCTACAGCGCCTACAGTTATCCGCAGAAATTTTGGTTGCCGATGCCTCTCAACCACAAAACTGGGCACAAGGTCGACAGTTTGAACGGATTTTGTTGGATGCGCCCTGCTCTGGCTTGGGCGTGATTCGTCGTCACCCTGACATCAAATTACTGCGCCGCGAAACCGATATTGCTGCATTACAACGCCTGCAAGCACAGATTTTAGAGGCTGCTTGGTCATTGCTAACCGTTGATGGCATTTTGCTGTACGCCACCTGTTCGATCTTGAAACAAGAAAACGAACAACAAATTGAGGCGTTTCTAGCTCGTCATGCTGATGCGGTTGAAATCAAAATCGATGCCGACTGGGGTATCGCTAGACCGTGTGGCCGACAAATCATCACCGGTCAACAGCAGATGGATGGCTTTTACTATGCCAAACTTCGCAAAACCGCTTAGGCTGGGCTTGTTGTTATGGCTGGTTTTATTACCCGCTTTGAGTTTTGCTAATCCAGCCAGCACAGAAGTTCGCCATGCTGAGTTGATTGATCATCACGATGGTTATCAAATTAAAACCGAAATTAATTACCAACTCAGCGCAACTGCCAAAGAAGCTTTAGATAAAGGTATTCCACTAGCATGGGATATTTATTTAGAAATTCGTCGCCCAGGTTTTTTATGGGGGCCAACCCTTTATAAAGATAAACTCCGCTATACCTTGCAATATCATGCTTTATTAAAACAATATGCCGTTAAAGAACCGAATGGTAATTCGGAAATGTTTTTAACTTTAACCGCAGCGCTGAATTTTATGTCGCTGCCGCACCCGATTCGAGTGATTGATTACCAATTGCTCGAATCAGGCAAACGCTATCAATTAGCGGTACGCAGCAAGTTTAACCGTGAACAACTCCCCGTCCCCTTGCGTCCGTTTGCTTATCTGGATTCACAGTGGTTTCTGTCTAGCTCTTGGTTTTTATGGCCTATTCAAAAATAAAACTCCCTGCCAGCGCTTCGATTCTGTTGTTATTTGGCTTTGTGTTGTTGTCGCTACAGTTAATGAGTAGCGCCACCCAAGAGTCATCGGAATTAGGCGAACTGTATTCTTGGCTGCTGGTCATCAACACCTTAGGTTCGATTATTCTGCTGGGCTTGGTGGCGGTAAATGCTTATTCATTAGTTCGCGAACTAAAAAAGAAGGAAGCCGGTTCCAAGTTAACCACCCGCATGATTTCCTTATTTGTGTTGCTGGCTTTAGCGCCAGCGGCGATTGTGTTTTATTTTTCGGTGCAGTTTTTACATCAAGGCATCGACAGCTGGTTTAACGTCGAAATTGACCGTGCAATGGATGATGCTTTGGAGCTGAGCCAATCGTCATTGGCGCAACGGATGAATTGGCATATCAAACAAACCCGACAAATTGCCGCTAAATTGAATAATCAATCGGAAACCTCAATTGCTTTAGAAGTCGGCAATTTATGGCGTGATTCGGAAGCGATGGAAATCGCGGTATTTTCCAATCAAGGCCATATCGTTGCTTCAAGTAGCGCCAATCCTAGCGATATTTTGCCGCATCTACCTGATGAACAAGTCTGGCTGCAGTTACGCCAAAACAAAGAATATTACGCTTACGACGCTAATGATAGCGATCAAATGGTAGCGCGAATTATTGAACCTATCACTGGCGATCAATCGCGGTTTGTGCAAGTGTTATATCCGGTGCCAGTTCGAGTGACGGATTTAGCCGATTCGATTGAGTTTGCTTTTATCCGTTATCAGGAAATGACTTATTTGCGGGATTCATTGAAAACCAGTTTTTCGTTGATCCTGTTGCTAGTGTTGCTATTAAGTTTATTAGCAGCGATTTGGGTAGCATTTATCAGTATTCGCAATATTGTCGCACCAGTTAAGGATTTGGTGAAAGGTACCCAAGCCGTCGCCAGCGGTGATTATCAACAACAATTGCCAATTACTAATCAAGACGATTTGGGGTTTTTGGTGGAATCGTTCAACCAAATGACCAAACGTATTGCCCGTTCTCGTGATGAAACGCGGATTGCTGGACTTGAGGTCGAGAATCAAAGAGCTTATCTGGAAACTATTCTGGCCAACTTGACCGCTGGGGTGATCAGTTTTGATGGCAACTTTTATATTCGTACCGCCAATCAAGCGGCTTATCGAATTTTGCATATTCCGGTCAGCCATTTTGTCGGCCAAACGCTACTGATGCTGTCAGTCAAATATGCGGAATTGGCTGATATATTGATTGTGATACAAGGTTTACTTGAACAAGCCGATGATATTTGGGAGCAGCGGATTGTGTTTTTAGGCCCCAACGGTCGCCAAGAGTTGTTATGTCGTGGCACACCTTTGTTTTCACAGGATGGCAAACGAGTTGGTGCGGTAGTGGTGTTTGATGATGTGACCGATTTGATTCAGGCACAGAAAAATGCCGCTTGGGGTGAAGTAGCGCGACGCTTAGCGCATGAAATTAAAAACCCATTGACGCCGATTCAATTATCCGCTGAACGTTTACAACATAAACTCGCGAAAGAACTGCCTGATACTTCCGCTGAATTTTTGCAACGTGGCACTCGTACGATTGTTCAGCAAGTAGAAGCAATGAAGCGTATGGTCGATGATTTTGCTGAATATGCTAAGCCATCGAAAAAACACGTTGAGCGTATCAATTTATTAGATTTAATACAGGAAGTATTGGCGCTATATATGCAGTCGGGCGTCGTGTTTAAAACATTGTTTAGTAGCCATCGAGCGATTGTCGAGGTTGACCCTGTCAGTATTCGCCAAGTACTACATAATCTGATTAAAAACGCTTTAGAGGCTACCAACAAGAAATGCCAGATTGAAATTAAAGTCAGCAATGTGGTTCGTAATAATGTCGAATATCTTGAATTAGGTATGTATGACAATGGTAGCGGCTTGAATGCCGAGCAAATCGAAACCATTTTTGAGCCTTACGTGACTAGCAAAACCAAAGGTACAGGGTTGGGACTGGCGATTGTCAAAAAGATAATCGAGGAACACGGCGGCGCGATTTGGGTCGATACATCATATAATGACGGCGCTGGCTTTGTGATTCAGCTGCCAGTTTTTGAATTAGGGAAAAAACCATGAATAAGCAAGCGCCTTACATTTTAGTTGTCGATGATGAACAGGACATTCGTCAATTAGTTTCAGAAATTCTCGAAGATGAGGGGTATGAGGTTGCGATGGCAGAAAATGCTACCGAAGCCCGAAAACTCAAGCAACAACGCACGCCGAATTTAATTTTGCTGGATATTTGGATGCCCGATTGCGATGGCATTACTTTGTTGCGGGAATGGGTGGCAGACGATGCACCAATGTGTCCGGTGATTATGATGTCCGGGCATGGATCAGTGGAATCGGCAGTTGAAGCAACTCGATTGGGGGCTTACGATTTTCTGGAAAAACCTTTATCACTGGCAAAACTACTGCTAATTGTTGAGCGTGCATTAGAAACCAGCTCATTACAGCGTGAAAACGCCGGTTTAAAACAACAGTTGATGATCGGTGTTGAGCCGATTGGTAAAAGCGCTGTAATAGAACGTACCAAAGATAAATTAAAACGATTAGCACAACATGATGCGCGAGTGTTGTTTGTTGGTGAGGCTGGCGTCGGTAAGGAAATGTTTGCCCGTTATTTGCATAACAATAGCCCTCGTCGCGAAGGTGCATTTGTTGATGTCTCGGTTGGCAGTATTTCGCCTGAAAATGCAGCGGTCGAGTTTTTTGGCCGTGAAGATAACGGCAGAATTTATCGGGGCTTATTGGAACAAGCGAATCGAGGTACTTTATTTTTAGGTGAAATCGGCGGCATGGATCCTGAAACACAGGCGCGCTTATTAAGTGCTTTGGAATCGAGTTCATTTTTACGGGTTGGCGGCAGTCAGGCGGTTCATGTTGATGTACGCGTGGTGGCATCGACTCGCATGGCTTTGGATGAAGAAGTGAATAGTGGCCGTTTTCGGCAAGATTTGTATTATTTATTAAATGTCGTGAAATTGGATATTGAGCCGTTGCGCGAACACAGCGAAGATGTGCCGAGCTTGCTTAATTTCTACGTCGATCATTTCATCGTTCAGGAAAAACTGCCATTCCGACGCTTTTCAATGGCTGCGCAAAACTATCTGCGAAATTACAGTTGGCCAGGTAACGTGCGCGAATTGCGTAATCTGGTACAACGCTTGATGATACTGGGCGCAGGCGATGATATTGAACTGGATGAAGTCAAAAATGCACTGGGTTCAATTGCCGAACAACCTAAGCTGGGTAACAATGTGCCGGAATTTTTTAACTTGCCATTAAAAGAAGCACGAGATCATTTTGAAAAATCTTATCTCGAATATCACTTCGAAAAAAATGGCGGCAGTGTTGCAAAACTGGCGTCTGCGATTGGTATGGAACGCACACATTTATACCGAAAACTCCACTCTCTAAAAATCAAACTTTAAATTAACTTGAAGTTATTGCTTGCTTTGAGTAAAATTCGCCCTCTTTATACACAGTCTTAACGAATATAGAAGCAAAGATGAAAACATTTAGTGCAAAGCCCGCAGAAGTTAAGCGCGATTGGTACGTGGTTGATGCAGAAGGAAAGACCCTAGGTCGCCTTGCTACTGAAATTGCACGACGTCTTCGCGGCAAACATAAACCCGAATACACACCACATGTCGATACTGGCGATTACATCATTGTTATCAACGCTGAAAAAATTGGCGTAACCGGTAACAAAGAAAAAGACAAAATGTACTACCACCATACTGGTTATGTCGGTAACATGAAGTCAGCGTCATTAGGAAAACTGAGACAAACTTTTCCAGATCGCATTATCAACACCGCCGTGCAAGGCATGCTACCTAAAAATCCTTTAGGTCGTGCAATGTTCAAAAAATTAAAAGTTTACGCAGGTTCTGAGCACAATCATCAGTCTCAACAACCTAAAGTTTTAGAATTTTAAGCAGGTAGATAGTCTATGGCAGCTCAATACTACGGAACAGGTCGTCGCAAAAGCGCAGTCGCTCGCGTCTACGCAACAGTCGGTTCAGGAAATTTCACTATCAACAAACAACCTGTTGAACAATATTTTGGCCGCAAAACCGACGAGATGATCGCCAGACAACCTCTGGAACTCCTAGGTAAAGGCACAGATTTTGATATTAACATCATCGTTAGTGGCGGCGGCCCTTCTGGCCAAGCCGGCGCAATCAGACACGGTTTAACTCGCGCCTTGATGGTATTCGATGAGTCATTAAGATCGCCATTGAGAAAGGCCGGTTACGTTACTCGTGATTCTCGCGTTGTTGAACGTAAAAAAATCGGTCTTCACAAAGCAAGAAAACGCCCACAATACTCAAAACGTTAACCGTTTCGTTTATTTGGAACGCAAAAAAGCCGCTTTTCAGTGGCTTTTTTGTTGCCAAAACTATCACAATTCAAAGCCATATTGATTTAAAACCAAAGAACGATTTGGCATTACCAAGGCAGCTACGGAATCATCAGCTACTTGCAATCCCGCAACCTTCCAATTATCAGCCAAACCAAAATCATCAGGAATTTTGGATAATCTATCCAAACTAGGCAGTTGCAACTCACACAGATCAAGCCCTAAAGCAATACCGCGCCCAACCGCTTTCACAAAAGCTTCTTTTCTAACCCAAAGCTGATAAAACCATCGCTCCCTAGCATCCTCTGGCAAACTAAACCAGAAATTTAATTCATCGGCAGAAAAACATCGCTTAGCCAAACCAAGCAAATTACGCCCTGATTTAATCAGCTCAATATCCACTCCAATCGAATCAAAATCCGAAACAGCAATCAACAAACAATCACCAGAATGGGAAATATTAAAAAACAACGATGCATTAGCAAGAAACGGCTTACCGTAAACATTCCTTACAAATATCAAATCAGCAGGCTGAACCTCTAAATATCCTGCCAATATTTGCCTTAAAACACCTCTGACAGCCAAATAACGATTAGATTGCTGCTGCAACTTGAATCCTTCCAACTTAGCCAACTCTTCGGCACTCAAAGTGCTTAAAAAAAACTGTAAAGCAGTGCAATCAAACAACAAATCTACCGACCAAATATCAACAAACCACTCTTTTAACTTGGCATTTCTCAACAAAATCCACCTCAATAATAACGAATACCAAGTAAAACCATTGGTTTCTCTTGACGTAAAAGACTAAAAACAGTAGCTTATTCAACCTTTTTTGTAAAATCTGCATTCAGCGATTTCATTAGTTTATTGAGGGCATAAAAGTGGAACTCAGTGGCGGACATATCATTGTCCAATGTCTTAAAGACGAAGGCGTCGAATTTGTTTTTGGCTATCCAGGTGGCTCTGTTTTGCACATCTATGATGCTATTTTTCATCAAGACGATGTCAAACATATTCTGGTCAGACACGAACAAGCCGCGGCACATTCTGCCGATGCTTATGCGCGTGCAACCGGGAAACCGGGTGTGGTGCTGGTTACTTCTGGTCCAGGCGCAACCAATGCTGTAACCGGCATTGCAACAGCCCACATGGATTCCATCCCGATGGTCATCCTTTCAGGCCAAGTACCATCACCTGTAATTGGTAGTGATGCATTCCAAGAAGTTGATACGGTTGGTATTACTCGCCCGTGCGTCAAACATAACTTTTTGGTTAAAGATGTTCGTGACTTGGCAGAAACCATAAAAAAAGCGTTTTATGTCGCTACTACCGGCAGACCGGGACCTGTACTTGTTGATATTCCAAAAGACATTACAGATCCTAACATCAAAATTGCTTACAAATACCCTAAGAAAATCACTATGCGTTCTTACAACCCAGTGGTTGTAGGTCATAAAGGTCAGATTAAGAAAGCTGTCGATATTCTGTTAAACGCTCAACGGCCAATGATTTATTCTGGTGGCGGCGTGATTTTAGGTGAAGCTCATAAACAACTAACAGAACTAACCCATCTACTCGGCTACCCTATTACCCAGACTTTAATGGGCTTAGGCGGCTTCCCTGCAACTGACAAACAATTTGTTGGTATGTTGGGTATGCACGGCACCTACGAAGCGAATATGGGTATGCATGATAGTGATGTGATTTTAGCGGTTGGCGCTCGGTTTGATGACCGTGTAACCGGCAAACTCGCTGAGTTTTGCCCATACGCCAAAATCATCCATATCGATATTGACCCCTCTTCTATCTCTAAAACTGTCAAAGTTGATGTACCAATTGTTGGCGAAGTCAAACCAGTTTTAGAACAAATGATAGAGCTGATCAAAGGCTCAGATATTAAACCATCGAAAGCGGCACTTGCAGCATGGTGGGAAAAAATTGAAAGCTGGCGTTCAGTTAATTGCTTGGATTACGACCGCTCAAGCACACTAATCAAGCCGCAATACGTGGTAGAACAACTGTATCAAGTCACCAAAGGTGATGCTTATGTTACCTCTGACGTCGGTCAGCATCAAATGTATGCTGCACAGTATTACCATTTTGATAAACCGCGTCGCTGGATTAACTCAGGCGGCTTAGGCACTATGGGCTTTGGCTTACCCGCAGCAATTGGAGTAAAACTTGCACACCCTAACAGCGATGTCGCTTGTATCACCGGCGAAGCCAGTATTCAGATGTGTATCCAAGAGCTATCAACTGCCTTGCAATACAACGCACCGGTCAAAATCATTAACTTGAATAACCGCTATATGGGCATGGTTAGACAGTGGCAAGAGTTTTCTTACAAAAGCCGCTATTCGCAATCTTATATGGATACTATCCCTGAGTTTGTTAAACTGGCTGAAGCTTATGGGCATATTGGTATGCGTATTGAACACCCAGAAGATGTTAAAGGCGCATTAGAAGAAGCCTTTGCAATCAAAGACAGAACCGTATTCCTTGATTTCATGACTGACCGTACCGAAAACGTTTATCCAATGATTGAAGCCGGCAAAGCCCATAACGATATGAAGTTACGTGTTGCGCCAAGCACACCAATGGATAGGGAGCTGTCATAATGAGACACATTATTTCTATTTTGATTGAGAATGAATCAGGGGCTCTCTCTCGAGTGGCTGGCTTATTTTCAGCGCGTGGCTACAACATCGAATCATTAACCGTAGCCCCCACTGAAGACCCAAGCTTGTCGCGCATGACACTAGTCACACGCGGCAACGATGAAATCATCGAACAAATTACCAAACAGCTAAATAAGCTGATTGACGTGGTTAAACTGATTGACCTTGCAGAATCATCACATATCGAACGTGAGTTAATGCTGGTTAAAATCAGAACGACCCACGAAACCCGTGAAGAAGTTAAAAGCATGGTCGACATTTTCAGAGGCAAAATCATCGACGTAACCCCCCATAGCTACGTAGTGGAAATGACCGGTCAATCCAATAAGCTGGATGCCTTTATCCACGGTTTTGCAGAAGGCAGCATTATCGAAGTCGTCCGTTCAGGCCCAACAGGGATTTCACGCGGCGAAAAAGGCCTACATTTATAACAACTGATATTTACCTTAAGTAACGAGAAAAACTATGCAAGTTTATTACGATAAAGACGCTGATCTTTCGATCATCAAAAGCAAAAAAGTAGCAATTATTGGCTACGGTTCACAAGGACATGCTCACGCCAACAACTTAAAA
>JBEGMT010000290.1:0-4769 GCA_041182925.1 Pseudomonadota bacterium
TGTATTTCAATCAACTGTCGATACCTTTATTAATGGTATCCAGCGATTTACCGCTCGATAATCCGCAAGCCAACGGCATTCCTAATCTGATCGCCGGAGTCGAATTTATTCGCCAAATTGCCGAAGCGGGGGTATTTGTCGCTTATCAAAACCCACAACAAACCCTACAAATCCACCAAGCCACGCGCTTAGCGCAATGTTTGCCACTCAGCAGTGATTTCATCAGCGCCCAATCAAACGCCTATATGCGCTTTAACGGACAAGGTTTTGAACGCTTGTCCAATAAAGCACCAACACCCCGCAATCCGATAAAACTAAAAGCCGAATTTTCAGCGCGGATTTTGCTAATCAAACCTTACCCGGGCTTGAATTACGATCAATTCAATCTTGATCAAGTCGATGCGGTTTTGCATGATTTATACCACTCAGGCACCGCTTGCAGCAGCGATGCTTATGGTCAACAGCATGATTTAGTGGCTTTTATAAAACACTGCCGTCAACACAATATCAATGTTTACCTAGCGCCAGCGATTCATTCCGACAGCGCCTACAGCTCCACTCGGGAACTACTCGCTCACGGCGGCGAAATGATTTGGAATTTGTCACTAGAAGCCGCTTACGCCAAATTATTATTGGCTTATGGTAATTTCAACAATTCGCAGGCGATTAGTGTTTTTTTAGCAACAGATATTGCTCATGAGCATATTGAAGTCACTTGATTTACCAATGCAAAGCCCGCAACCGAGGAAATTTTTTATGCTGATGTTCTTCCATGCGAGTCATAACATTTAGCAAAGCCTCAAGCGCATCAAGAATGTAAGGGCCTTTATTCAACATCACACACTCAGCTCTGACCGCCATGGCAGCATCGGTGAATTCGGCTCTGGATTTAGTGCCTTTTTTTGCGATAGATTCCAAAACCTGCGTGGCCCAAATCACTGGCACATGAGCCGCTTCACATAACCACAACAATTCTTCCTGAATTTCAGCCAAGCGTGCACTGCCTAATTCAACCGCCAAATCCCCCCTGGCAATCATAATCCCCAAGCTATGACGCCCAATGGTGCCTAAGATAATTTCAGGTAAATTTTTAACCGCTCGATTAGTTTCAATTTTAGCGATGATAGGCAAATCACGGGCATCACGATCAACCAATTCTTTCATCAAACATTCCATATCGGCTAACGACTCGACAAACGAGAATCCAATTAGGTCGGCATGTGTACTGGCAAAATCTAAATCCTGATAATCTTTTTTACTCAGTGGTGGTAGTTCTAAATCGGTTTCTGGAAAATTAATGCCTTTATCACTTAATAAAGACACGCCATTACTACGCACTGTGGTGACCTTTAACAACGCACCTTGTTCACTAAGCAACTCAACTTCAGCGCCTATTTTGCCGTCATCAATCCATACTGGATCACCTACCTTGAGTTTTTTGATGGCATCAGACAGGGTGCAACCAATTTGCGCAGGTTTAATTTGATCGCCATTTTCATCACGAAGTGCCGGCGATCCGAGTACAGCATGGTCGGTGAGTAATAAATTATCACCTTTAAACAACACAATCTTTTTAGGCTTACCAGTAAAATAACCCAATTGACTGCTTACTAGCTCATCGCCATTCTGCTCTAAGATTAGTTCACAGCCTGCAGCAATATAGCTAGCTTTATCGCATCTAACCTGCCATTGCTGTGCTGATAATGCTTTTTCAACAATCAACGTTCTAGGTTTATTACGAGTATCAATAAACTTGATTTCACTACCTTCAGTTAAACACTGAAAAAAATCATGTGGGATTGGCGCGCAAAACAAGCCTGATTGATCATTACTTAACAGTTCCTCAGAAGCACTAGCATCAAACAATACTAATCGCCCTGGTGTGAGGCAATGACCAAATTCATCACGCTTTACTTTAATATGCTGAATGGCCGTACCTAGCTCAATATCGCCAGTTCTGATTTTATGCCCAGCCAAATCCATCAAAATCCGACAGTTGTAGCCAGTTTCAGCTTCTGCACGTCTTATATTGCGAATCATTGCCCGCCAAAGGTTAGGGTTATCGTGGGCGCAATTAATACGCGCACAGGTCATGCCTTTATTAAGCAAGGTATTAACTAGCTCATAATCCCAAGCGGCATCAGTTGCTAACGTCACCATGACGTGGGCTTTTTTATCCTGAAAATGCTGACCAAATAACTGAATCGTATGTTGTTCGAGTAACTGATAACCGCGATTAAATCCGTTTTCGCTGGGATTTTTGGCATCAATACTACAACTGTTATTAGTCGCCCGATTCAATAAATCCAACACTGCATCTAGCGTTGATAGCACCGAAGATTCAGCACGCCCTAATGAGGATAAACCTGCTTGAGCAAGACGTTGTTGCAAATGCCTAAGATCAAACTGTCGCAAAGCCAAATAGTAGGCTAGATTGATTGCGCTTTTACTGAAGACGCCAGCAGGAAAATAGGGAGCATATTGTTTTAGTCTAAGCTCGGCATTACTAATCACTTGGCGTCTGATTTCGCTAACGTCTAAACGTAACTGCTCCAATATCTCTAAATATAAGTCTTGACCTGAATGGGTTAAATTCTCACTCATCTTCTTCTAATCTCCATCAATTAAAAGACGTTAAAATCAGGCATGATCATTGGCGCTATGACCATTCCAAACGATAAATATCATTGCGTCGATTAGCCAGATTACGAGTTGCGCCACGGGTTCTTACTTGCCTTAACAACTCCAGATTGACATCAGCAATTAAGGTCATTTCAGTATTTGGCGTTGCTTCCGCCAAAATTGCGTCATGTGGAAACGAAAAATCACTAGGACTAAAAATCGCCGCTTGAGCATATTGAATATCCATATTTTCAGCATCAGGAAGATTACCAACACTACCCGCGATAGCGACAAAACATTCATTTTCAATCGCTCTAGCCTGAGAGCAATATCGCACTCGCTGATAAGCATTTTTGGTATCGGTCCAAAACGGTACAAACATAATTTGAGCACCTTGCAACGCCGCTAATCGAGCCAGTTCTGGAAATTCAGAGTCATAACAAACCAACACGGCTATTTTGCCGCAATCAGTATCAAACACTTTCAGCGCATCACCGCCTTTCACCCCCCAATAACTGACCTCATCGGGGGTTACATGGATTTTGTATTGCGCTTCAAAAGTGCCGTCACGCCTTAACAACCAGGAAACATTGTAGAGTTCATGGGCGCCGTATTCGGGCATCGAACCCGCGATGATATTAATGTTGTAAGACATCGCCATTTGTAACAAACCATTACGAATTTCACTGCTATAACCAGCCAGCATACGAATCGCGTCTGCAGGGTTTTTGTCATTGAACAAACCCATTAACGGCGCGCTGATATATTCTGGAAACAACACAAAATCAGCGTGATAACCCGCCACCGCATCGATAAAAAATTCAGCGTGTTGCAATAATTCGTCGACGCTTTTTAAAGTTCGCATCTGCCATTGCACTACGCCTAAACGAATGATGTTTTTCGGGCCGCCGATAGTGGGTAAAGTGTCAACGTAATCCAGATTGACCCATTCCAACAAGGTTGCATAACCATGCGAATCGGCATCAACCGGCAAATAACCGGTCAAAAGTTTGCGAACATGAAAACCATTGGCTAATTGAAATGACAATACCGGATCAAAAATCTCCCGATTCTTAACCTCTTCAATATATTTAACGGGGGTTAGCGTATTCGCATAGTCGGTATAACCCGGAATACGACCACCCGCGATGAAACGCTTGAGATTGAGGTTTCGACACAGCTCTTTACGCGCATCATATAGTCGTCGCCCTAAGCGTAAGCCACGAAATTTTGGATGCACAAAAATATCCACACCATATAAGGTGTCGCCATCATCGGTATGATGGGTCAAATAACCATCACCGGTGATTTGCGCATAGGTGTGCACATCGCCAAATCGGTTGTAATCAACGACCATACTAAAGGATGCTGCCACCAACACACCATTGTCTTCAATACCGATTTGGCCTCTCGGAAAACGGGTGATTTGTGAAATGTATTGGTCTTTTTTCCAAGCACCACCCAAGTTATCGTAGACATGCCCCATCAGCTCAGCGATTTGTTGATAATCATCTAAGCTAAGATGCCTTAATAGCAGTTTGTGTTTTTTTAATTTTTTCTTTTTCATAAGCTTATTAATAACAAAGCTGGATGACAAACGTATGACAGCCAATCATTCATATAAAAAGATAGCAAGAAAAAATACCTTATGTTATTAACTATATCTGTTAAAAAACTATCAACAAAGACTCACCCAAACCTGATGAATATCTTTAAAAATAAGGCTTAAACATGATGACACAATTGGAAGGCATCCTCAGTTTAGTAACGGGCTCCTTGGTTCTGTTTTCAAGTATCGGTATTTTTGTTTTAACCTTAAACGCGCGGTACACTCATGCTATAGCTCGAGTCAGAGAGCTGTATGATGAAATTAAATCGGGTCATAAAGAAGCTGGAAAACTAGAAAAAGAGCTGAATTTAATGGTGTTTCGCTGCCATTTACTAAAATGGAGTTTTGCCTTGCTTTTATGCAGTGTCATCAGTAGTGGGATTTTTTTACTATGTTCGATTTTTTCAAAAATTCTTAATTATATTGACCCTGAATTACTTTTAACCTGTTTAATTTTTAGTGTTTTATTTATTTTTATCTCAATGATTTTATTGTTTCGTGATGTATTAGCATCTCTAAAAGCGACACTAATTCACAT
>JBEGMT010000291.1:0-5214 GCA_041182925.1 Pseudomonadota bacterium
GGCGCTGTTCTGATCAGCAACCGCTGGGGCGTTAAACAAGCCACCAAGTTTGCTGACATCGTCATCATTGGCGGTCACGGCTTGATAAATGCCTCGGCCTTTTTGCGCTAATGCCGCCAAGCCATCAACATCCAGTTTGGCTAAGACGATATTGCCATCACTGTCTTTGACAAATCCGCCATTGGCTTGCGCTATCGGCGCACCGTCTTTAGTGCCGACTGCCAACACCGAAAGTTGATAATCCGCTAAATCAAGATTGTCGGCAGCTTCAGCGTTATCGGTAATCAATAAAATATGCCCACGCGGCAAGCCAGCTTGTTGCAGTAATTGTTTGGCTTTTTCGATAGCTGCAGCGGTATTGGTGCCGGGGCTGGGCATAATATCAGTGCTTAAGGCTTCTAATTGGCTGGCGATGGTGGCGGTGTCGGCGGTTAACGGTGTGACGGTAAAAGCATCGCCGCCGTAAACTAACAGCGCTGTTTGGCCATCTTTGCGTTGTTTTAACAAATCAGCAATTTTGTAACGGGCTTTGGCGATGCGGCTGGGTTTGATGTCAGCAGCGTCCATAGTCGGTGCTAAATTTAAGGCAATCACCAAGGCGCTGTCGTTTCTAAACGCAGGACTGGGCAAGCGTTGCCAAGTGGGACCTGCTAAAGCGGTAATTGCCAACACAGCCGCTATACCACCCGCGATTAAGTTACCGTGCCTTGGTGCGGTGGGTTTGTGATCAAGCAAGTAGGGCAATAATTCGGCATCGCAGATTTCAGACCATTGGCCTTGTCCATAGCGATGTTTGGCTAATTTGAATAATAAAATCGCCAACGGTATTAAGGCTAACCACCATTCTGGGCGTAAAAAATGCAATTCACTCATTTCCATCTCACTCGACTTGCGGCTAAAGCGCCCGCTATCAATAAAGCAATTGACAACGGCCAATGAAATAATTCGCTACGGGGGCGGAAATATTGTTTGTCTTTTTCCACCGGCTCTAATTGATCCAACAGCGTATAAATTTGCGCTAATTCTTCACTGCTACGGGCGCGAAAATAGCGGCCACCAGTGGTTTCGGCGATAGCGGTTAAGGTTTTTTCATCTAAATCGACTGAAGGATTAACCCGACGAGTGCCAAATAAGCTTCTCACCAACATTTCGTCGGCACCGATGCCGATAGTGTAGATTTTAAGTTGGGCATTGGCGGCAAGTTCAGCGGCTTTTAATGGGCTAAGTTCGCCAGCGGTATTCGCGCCATCGGTGAGTAAAATTAAGACTTTGCTATCAGTTTTTTGATCTTGTAGACGTTTGATTGACAGGCCAATCGCATCGCCAATTGAGGTTTGTGGCTCGTCTTCAGTAATGCCGATAAAGGCTTCGTTGAGCAAGGTTTGTACGGTGTTGCGGTCGAAAGTGAGCGGCACATGCAAATAGGCTTGAGTGCCAAATAACACCAAGCCCAAACGGTCGCCAGTACGCCGTTCAATAAACTCGCCAGCCACTTGTTTTAGCGCTGTGAGTCTGTCCACTTGCTGACCGTTAATCACGAAATCTTTTTCCTGCATACTACCGGACACGTCCACCGCCAGCATCAAATCCCGTCCGCTGACCGCTTGCTCCAAAGGTTCGCCTAACCATTGCGGTCTGGCTACAGCCAAAACCAAACACAGCCAAGCCAAACTCGCCAGCCATAACGCCCAAGGCTTAACCACGCTAACCATCAGCGTTTCGCCTGCACCAAAATCGTCTAAAAACGGTACTTTTAAAGCCGCTTGTTGGCTGTCGGTCTGGGCTGGTAACAGCAAACGCAACAACCAAGGCAAAGGTAATAACAACAGTAGCCAAGGCCACTCGATATGAATCATGGTTAACCTCGTTGCGGTTGTTGCTGTTTTAGCCAGCGTTGACAGAGTTTGATTAATGCTGGCAAATCCACTTCGGTGGGCATGGCGCGATAATGAGCATCGGCAAAACAACGACCAATACCTTGGCTGAACGGGTCGTCTTTCAAGCCTTTATCTAAATAAGCCAGCCAAGCTTCGCCGTTTAGACTCGCCACTTCATCACGCGGTGCGGTACTAATCGCGACGCGGCGTAATAAAGCTGACAAGGCAGTAAGTTTTTGTTGCTCGGTTTGTTGTGGGTCGTTGGCAATCGCTAACAACAGCTTGTTGGCGGCACGCAATCCGGCGCGACGTTTAAAGCGTCGATACATCCAAAAACCGCTGACAGTGCAAAACAGGATTAGGCTAATTAATAACCACCATCCCGTGGCGAGCGGCCAAACGCTAACATCAGGCGGCAGGTGAATATCTTTTAAGGGTAAAGGTTCCATGAGCGATTGATCTAGCTAAAGAGAGTGGAAATGAACTTCCCAACTGTTTGCTGATTAATTGATAACTCCATCAGGTTACAGATTTCATTCTATACCAATTTCAAACCGCTTCTGAGATTCAATCACAAATCATGACTGTGACATTTTGTCGCGCGGCAATTAGTCACATTTTCAACTCGACCAATTAGCTGTAATCTACAACCCATGCCAGATGCGCTGGCGGAAATCATCCTCCTTTAAGTCCGACTTTAAGTCGGATTTTTTTTGTCTATCGAATTTATCCTATCACTTCACTTTCAAAAAACTATTCAATAAAAAGAAATAATCTATGTATTTTTAAGGTTATTGTTAGGCTTTTTGATTGGGTATACACTGAAGACGAGTGCTCAGGATACGGAAATAAGTTGTCCAGCAAGCTCATCGTTAGCCCTCGCTGCCGCCCTAAAAGGCAGTTAGTTAATCAATAAGATTTATGGAGGTCAAAATGGCGAATATCAAAGCACCTAACTCGATGAAGATGATTGCCGATGCTTTCGATTTATTTGACGTTGCTAAAACGGTATCTTTGAAAAAAACTATCGAGGAAAAAGATTTAATCTCATCGTCAACTACATCCTATTTTTTCTTAGGCACATCAATCGAGCTAGCCTTACTCGGTTATCTAAGCTACAAAGGCTTTTGTAGTGAAGAACTAACCGCTATCAATCATGACTTAGAAATCGCCTTAGAAAAAGCCTACAAAGCTGGCTTAGACAATATCACAACCCTAACCGATGCATATATCGGCTCACTCAAAGCATTAAATTCAGAATTTAAGTTTCAAAACATCGAAAAATCCGATGCCAGCCTAACCAGAATGCCGATTTTTTCTCACTTGGAAAATGGCACTCAGACTTTATTAAAAACGATAGCGAATGAACTAGGCGTCAACAGCATGATGTCAGCCCGATAATGGCAGACCGAATAAAAAAGATGGGGAAGTGGTTAGAATTTGGATGGTGTAATCAACTTAAATAAAAAAGTTAGATTACAAAAAATTGAAATTTGATATTGGAATCTGGTGGGTGCTGAGGGGTTCGAACCCCCGACCCTCGCCTTGTAAGGGCGATGCTCTCCCAGCTGAGCTAAGCACCCGATTCCAGTTGCCTATTTTAAACAAAGTCGATTTTAGATGCAAACAATATGCCATTAATTCTGATTAAATCGGCAATCTAAGCAAGCAAACTCCACAAGCCCAAAGCCGATACAACCACCAATCCACCGCCAACCCAACGTTTAAATAACAGTTCATTACGAGTAATGGCCTGATGCGCTTTTAAGCCCATCACATGACCAATCGCGGCAATCGGCAACAACATCAACGCCTGAATAAAATGTAAATCAACCGATAGCGCCACAAAGGTTGTCATTTTGATACTGACTAACACAAACCATAAAACAAACAGCGTATCGCGCAATCGCTCTTTGCTGACATGACGCATATAAACAGCCACCATCAATGGCGCACCAGTCAACGATGTACCAGCGACATAACCGCCTAAAATCAGCAAAAATTTATCAACCCAATCTTGACGACTTTCAATGGCTTTATTGAACAACCACACCAAGCCATAAAACAAAGTCACGCCATAGATAAACAAATTCAGCCACAGAATCGGCAAATTCACCAAGCCAAATACCCCCAAAATGGCTGGCGGGATAATGTAAATTGACGATTGACGAAGATAGCGCCAATCAACATTATGCAAACGGGTTCGCAGGGTTAAACCGGAAAAAAACAGCAGATGGGTACTGATAATAGGCAGCCATAAGCGGGGATCGTTGTGAATGAACAGCATCAACGGCAAACCCAATGCCGCGCCACCAAAGCCCAGCCCAGTTCGCACAAAGCCAGCCCAAATAAACAATAGGCCTATCAGCAAGGCTTGATTAAGGGAAAAATCGAGTAGCATTGTCGAAATGTATCCTGAAATATCGTGAAACAGCACTAATTTAAATCATAGTTAGATTAACTTTTTGAAATCACACTAAATTTCGTTTTAATCACCTGCGCCAACTCATGCACTGCCATCGCATAATGGGTGCTGTGGTTATAGCGAGTGATGACATAAAAATTCGGGTGGCCTAATAAATATTGGTCATGGCTGTGATGCCTTAACAGCAATAAACGCAACGGATAATCACAACCACACGGTTCAACAGGTTCGATACCGGCTTGGGTTAAGGTGGGCAGTAGGTATTGTGGTTCTATCCCAGCTTCCAGATTTTCCACACCACTGTAATTACCGCGCGTTGTCGAAACCACCGGTTGATTAGCTTGCCAGCCGTGTTGGGAAAAATAATTGGCGACGCTGCCGATAGCGTCTTCAGGATTCCATAAATCGCGGCGGCCATCACCGTTAAAATCCACCGCCCATTTCAAAAAGCTGCCAGGCATAAATTGCCCCAAGCCCATCGCGCCAGCAAACGAACCGACCGGTTTACCAGGATCGATACCTTCGCTGCGGGTCATGATCAAAAAGTTTTCTAATTCGCTGCGGAAAAATTCGCCTCGGCGCTGATAATCAAAGCCTAAAGTGGTTAAGGCATCAAGCACGCGGTGATTGCCGACGAAACCACCAAAGGTGGTTTCCACCGCCATAATTCCCAAAATATATTCAGCCGGTACTCCGTATTGTTGGCTGGCGCGTTGCAAAGTGGTTTGGTATTTCTGCCAAAAACTGACACCGCTGTTGATGTGTTTATCGTCTAAAAATTGAGCGCGATACTTGCTCCAACCGCCTTGCGCGGGTTTGCCTTTTAGATGTTGGTCTGACTTGGCTAAATAATCCAGCGTCCATTGTTTACGTTTGGCATTGGAAAATAAGCCATTTAAATAATCACGTTTA
>JBEGMT010000292.1:0-15101 GCA_041182925.1 Pseudomonadota bacterium
ATATCAGGGTCGATACTGCCGCCCTTTTCACTCATAAGGGCTTCGCCGCTTAATTTAAGTAAAATTCTCTGACAAATTGTATGACTCATATTCACATCCACCGTTCGTTTATGGTTTTAAGTTTTGCGGAACAGATAAAAAACCCGGCGTTAACCGGGTTTTTTGATGAGAGATTAACCTCTGACTTGCGCCATAACTTCGGCTGCAAAGTCTTCTTCTTTCTTCTCGATGCCTTCACCGACTTCGAAACGGGCGAAACGCGCAACCTCGTTGCCTTTTTCTTTCAGCAACTGGCCAACGGTTTTGCTATCGTCCTTAATAAAGGCTTGGCCTTGCAAAGTGATTTCCGCCAAGAATTTGTTGATTCGACCTGCAACCATTTTTTCAACGATTTCTGCTGGCTTACCTTTAATTTTTTCTTCTTGTTGTGCCAAGAAAATTTCTTTCTCTTTTTCAATAGCATCAGCAGCAACTTGATCCGCTGAGATACAGACAGGTTTACTTGCAGCGATGTGCATTGCAATATCTTTACCTAATTCTGCGTCGTTTTTGCTCAATTCAACGATAACGCCAATTTTGCTACCGTGCAGGTAAGCTGCTTGGCCGCCATCAGTTGCGGTATATTTAACAAAACGTCTAACAGTAATGTTTTCGCCCAATTTAGAAATCAAAGCGCGACGTGTTTCGTCAATAGTGCTGCCGCTTGCCAATGCTAAAGCTTGCAACTGCTCGTCATTTTCTACGTCAGTTGCCAATAATGCATTGCTTACATCGTTTACAAAACCAACGAAATCATCGCCTTTAGCAACGAAATCGGTTTCGCAGTTAACATCAACCATAACTACGGTTTTTGCATCATCAGAGACTTTTACACCAATAACACCTTCAGCAGCGATACGGCCTGATTTTTTGTCTGCTTTAGCCAAACCTGCTTTACGCATATTTTCGATTGCCAACTCCATGTCGCCATTCGCTTCTACCAAAGCTTTTTTACATTCCATCATGCCAGAACCGGTACGTTCACGCAGTTCTTTTACCATTGCGGCAGTAATATCCATCGTTTTTTCCTCAAGTTTATTAACTAAAAAAACGCCTCACTAAGGAGGCGTTTAAAAACTTACAAACTGATTTAAACATTAAATCAGCGCACACGCCCAATGATGGGCAAAGGACGTGTTGAATAATGAAAACTTACGCTTCCACTGCAACTTCTTCGACAAAATCGTCAGCTTTTGCTGATGCATCTAATCGTAATGACTTTGCTTCTAAAACCGCTGAAGAAGCGGCTTGGCAATACAATGTAACAGCACGAATTGAGTCGTCGTTACCAGGGATAACGTAATCAATTTTTTCAGGTGAGTTGTTTGAGTCAACAATACCTACAACTGGAATGCCCAATTTTTTAGCTTCCATAATAGCATTTTTCTCATAACCAACATCCAAGACGAAGATAACATCTGGTGCACCACGCATATCTTTGATACCGCCCAAGCTACGCTCAAGTTTCTCAAGTTCGCGTTCCATACCCAAAGCTTCTTTTTTGCTGAAACGTTGATACAAAGTACCATCCAGTTTCATTGCTTCCAATTCTTTCAAACGGTTAATTGATTTTTTGATGGTTTTGAAATTAGTCAGCATACCACCTAACCAACGGTGGTTAACGTAGGGCATACCACAACGTTTTGCTTCTTCAGCGACCGCTTTGCGAGCTGATTTTTTGGTACCAACGAAAAGGATAGTACCTTTATTTGCAGTCATTTGACCCAAATAGTTGATTGCATCATTAAATAATGGAAGCGTTTGTTCCAAATCGATAATATGAATCTTGTTGCGAGCACCAAACAAATAAGGTGCCATTTTTGGATTCCAGTAACGAGTTTGGTGTCCAAAATGAACACCCGCTTCTAACATTTCACGCATTGACACTGCTGCCATTTATTTCTCCTAAGGATTGCCGAATCTTTTCGGCTTTTGGGTTGCGCCTCCGCTTATCCCGACCGATGACCGAATTACATGACAGTAAATCAGCACCCCATCAACCGTGTCGATAAGCGTGAGTATTAATCATAGTGAACTTTGCTTTATACCATGATTCGGTTTTTACAACAAGCTGAAGTCTGATAGACTGCCAGCTTTGAGGCGCAATCAAAACCAACACAAATACCCGCCTCTACACTTCTCACCTGAAAAATATAGACTGATGAGCATCGTAATTAAAACTGCTGACGAAATTGAAAAAATGCGGATTGCTGGCAAGCTGGCTGCCGAAGTTTTAGAAATGATTGCCCCGCATGTTGTTGTTGGCGTTACCACGGATGAACTCAACCAAATTTGCCATGATTACATTGTCAATGTACAACAAGCTATTCCTGCGCCGCTTAATTATCGTGGTTTCCCAAAATCAATCTGCACCTCAATTAACCAGCAAATTTGTCACGGCATTCCGAGCGATAAAAAACTGAAAAATGGTGACATTGTTAATGTTGACATTACTGTTATAAAAGACAATTACCACGGAGACACTAGTAAAATGTTCTGTGTTGGCGATGTCACTCCTCACGCAAAACGTCTGGTCGAAATCACTCGGCAATGCTTATTTTTAGGCATCGAGCAAGTAAAACCTGGCGCACATTTCGGCGACATTGGCCATGTGATTCAAATCCATGCCGAAAGCAATCGCTATTCAGTGGTTCGTGAATTTTGTGGCCATGGGATCGGTAAAAAATTCCACGAAGACCCACATGTAATGCATTTTGGCAAACGAGGCGAAGGTGCGATTATGAAGCCAGGAATGATTTTCACCATCGAACCAATGATTAATATTGGCAAACGCCACATGAAAGTCCTCGCCGACGGTTGGACCGCGGTCACCAAAGACCGCAGCTTGTCCGCACAATGGGAACACACTATTTTGGTCACCGAAACCGGCTACGAAATCCTCACCCTACGTCAGGAAGAACAATGATCAATCAACGGTGCTTCGACTTGCAGTTATCGAGCTGCTTCGAAGCAGCCAACCCGATTGCGGCATTTAAAAGCTTAATTAGCAACGAAACCGAGTTCCTCAAACAACAATTCAGGCCCCATCAAACCGTTACCACCCTACTATTCGAAAAAGCCGCATTTATCGATAGCTTATTGCAATGTTGCTGGCATCATTTTCTAGGCCAAGACAGCGAATCATCCAGCCTAATCGCCACCGGTGGCTATGGTCGTAGCGAATTATTTCCCCATTCAGACATCGACATCCTGATTCTAATTCCTTCTCAACAAAACCATAACATCCAAGAACAAATTGCCGACTTCAGTCGCTTTTTGTGGGACATTGGCTTAAAACCTGGCCAAAGCGTTCGCAATATTCAACAATGCATAACAGCCGCAGCTGACGATCAAACCATCTTCACCAATTTGCTGGAAATGCGCTTAATCATCGGCGATTTTGATTTATTCAACGATCTAAAAATGGCGCTGGCTAACAATCAACTCTGGCCATCTGAACAATTTTTCCCCGCCAAAATCGCCGAACAAGCCCAACGTTATAGGAAATACCATGACACAGCTTACAATCTCGAACCCAATATTAAAGAAGGTCCAGGCGGAATTAGAGATTTACAAATTATTTCTTGGGTGTTTAAGCACCATTATCACTCATCAACCCTACGTGGATTGATCAAATATGGTTACCTTCCCCGTGCCGAATACGACAATCTGATCGCTGCTCGCGACATCCTGTGGCGCCTCCGCTTCGCACTCCACAACTTAACCAATCGCAGCGAAGACCGTCTGCTATTTGATTATCAGCGTGAACTCGCCACCCAATTTGGCTATATAGATGGTCAAAACCGACCTAATGTCGAACAATTCATGCAGTTTTATTTCAAAACCGTAGTCGATATTGAGCGTTTGAACGAAATGCTACTACAGGTTTTGAATGAAAAACTGATGAGTAATCAGGCCAATTTGACACCACAGCCAATTAACGCTGATTTTGCTTCTATAGACGGCTATCTGGAAGCCACCAACCGCCATATTTTTGAACAACGTCCACTTGCACTATTAGAAATTTTCTTATTACTACAACAAACGCCATCACTAAAAGGTATCCGCGCCGATACCGTTCGTTTAATCCGCAAAAACCTACATCTAATCGACAACGCTTTTAGAGCCGATAAAAATGCCAATCGCTTATTTATCGAGATTTTACGCCAGCCAATCGGCATTAGCGAACAACTCAAACGCATGAATCGCTACGGCGTTCTAGCCGCCTACTTGCCGGACTTTGCCAATATCGTAGCGAGAATGCAATATGACTTGTTCCATATCTATACCGTAGACGAACATACTTTATTTCTACTCCGCAACCTACGCCGCTTCTCATTACCCATCCAAGAAGCCGAACTACCTTTTTGCAATACCATTTTCAGATTAATTACCAAACCAGAAGCACTGTACATCGCCGCTCTGTTTCATGACATCGCCAAAGGTCGTGGTGGCGATCATTCACAACTCGGTGAAATCATTGCCCAACGATTCTGCATACAACACCTACTGCCGATCCGTGATAGTAAACTGATTGCTTGGCTAGTTCGTAACCATCTATTGATGTCAATGACCGCCCAGCGCAAAGACATCAGCGACCCTGAAGTCATCCACACCTTCGCTTTACAAGTCGGCAGCATCGAATATCTCAACCACTTGTACTTACTCACCGTCGCTGACATTCGCGCTACCAATCCAAGCCTTTGGAACTCCTGGAAAGACACCCTGCTAAAAGAACTGTACATGGCTACTCACAATGCTTTGCACCGTGGCCTACACAATCCAGTCGCCCGCTCAGAACGCTTGGCTGATAACATCAAAGAAGCCCAACAAGAACTCATTAAACTGGGATTATCAGAATCCATTATCCAAGCCTCTTGGCATCATTTTAGTGACGATTACTTTTTACGCTATTCGGCTGATGAAATTGCATGGCACACGATTGCGATTGCTGCATTAGAAGAAGCGGATCTACCGTTAGTTTTATTACGTCCCCAAACTCAGCGTGGTAGCGCCGAGATTTTCGTTTATACCAAAAACGAAACGGGGATTTTCTCAATTAGTACCGCCAGCATCGATCAATTAGGCCTCACTATTCTCGATGCGCGGATTATCACAACCGACGACCAATACGTTTTAAACAGCTTTCAAGTATTGGAACAATCAGGCGAAGCAATTAACGATTTACACCGAGAAATACAAATTTGTAATTCACTGCGCCAAAACTTGTTAAGTAAGGCCTTGGTTAAAACCAAGACCAACATCCACAAACAATCACGCCAAGCCAGACATTTTCCGATTGAAACCCGAATTACCTTTTTGGACGATCCGAAAAACCATCACACAATTCTCGAATTAATCACCACAGACCGCGCCGGCTTATTGTCCACCATCGGCCAGGCGTTTAGTGAATTAGAAATCCAGCTCCACAATGCCAAAATCACCACCATTGGCAGTCGAGCAGAAGATATGTTTTACATTAGCGACCAGTTAGGACAACCACTTGCAGATCAAGCCCGCAAACATCAATTGCGGGATAAGATTTTGAGTTTGTTAGAGCCAACGGGGTAGAGGAATGCCGGTTGGGATTTTTTGAAGTCGCGACCGACAAGATACGTTTGTAGGGCTATCGATTAGACCATGTCTATTTTGGCTTTCAAGTTTCTAAACCGAGATAAGGTTGAATATTGTCAACCAGCCCTTGCTAGGGCTCCGGTAAATTGACGCGCCAACTCACTCAGAAAGCGCCCGAAATAAACGATCGGCATGTCGATGACAGACTTTTAAGGTTTCAAGAAAAACTTCATTCATCGCAACAGCACGCTGGTTTGTTTCGATTTTCGATAAATCGGTAATTGTGAATCAGCCTTATCTCGATGCGACACAACATCAATTTTTATGCAATTCATCCATGAATTGTAATTTTGCCGCAATTAAAATCGCGGCATTTATACCGCATAAATTACTCTGCCGCCAAATACTGACCAGGCCCCACCGGTGCTTCGTAACTAACACCTTCTCTAAAATATTGATTAGGATTAGATGCAATCTCGCGCGCGGCCAGAAATTGTGCGTAATAGTTACGGGAGGCAAAACCAAAAGCGGGGCCGTCGTAGTTATCAACAATCCGATTAAAGTCATTACCCACCGTGTTTTGGGCTCGCTTCATACCACCAATGCCGTGATTGTAAGAAGTCACTGCCGCCGGCCAATCACCCAATTTGCCGTAAGCGTAACTCAAATAACGCGCGGCACCATTAGCCGATACAAACGGATCATAGCGTTGATCACGTTTATCATGCCCAGGAATAAAAGTTTTCGCCGCTGCATTGGTGAACTGCCACAAACCTACTGCGCCAGCTGATGATTTTGCGGTTAATTGAAATGATGATTCGACGTGGGGCAAATAAGCTAAATCTTCTGGTAAGCCGGCATCGCGGAAGATTTTTCTAAACTGTAAATCGTAGCGACCGCTAATTTCTAAACCACGTTTAAAACGCTCTTTAGTACCACGTTGCGAGCGTAAACGATCACTCGCTCCCATCAAAACTGTATTCACAGGCTTACCGGTCGCTTCAATCTTGGCGATAATTTGCCTATCGGTATGGTTTAACTCAGCACCATAACGCAATTTACTTTCCAAACCTGCCAATTGCGATTTCCAAAACTCTTTGCGTTGGCTAACGATATTTTTCTGCTCGCTAGTGAGACCTTCACCCACATTACCCGGCAAAGTTAGCACTTCATAAATCACATCCATATGCCGATCATCGTGAAACGCCACTTCAGAACGCTGCCAAACCCCGTAAGTTTTGCGCCAAAACTCCACAGCTGGATCAATCGCAGCTGGCTTGGCAAATACGCCAGAATAAACGGTGGGTTTATACACCGACGCCGGTGGCGTCACCACAGGTTTAATTACCGTCACTTTGTCGCGATTTGAAGTAGTGCTACAAGCATTAAGCAAGACTGCAACCGCAATTAGAAGCAACACGCGCAGAAAAGATTGATTCATTTTGAGCCCTATTGATTAATAATTTTTTCTTTAACTGCTATCAAAACAGTCAATGATTTCAAGTAATAATAGCGCTCATTTAGAAAAAACGTGAACAAAAATCTGCATAATTTTTGATCTGGCTCGATAAAAACTGAATTAATGCCAACCGCCGTATTGCTTGGTAGGATCTCCACGAAAGCCAGTGCTGGTTTTGTTGGCATCGGGCACATGTACACCGTCTTCAGCTGCTTGGCTCATATTTCGTAACGTGTAACCACCTAAGGCCTTGGCTTGCTGAGCAATCGCAGTAGTTAACGGGCTAATGTCGTAGCGATTAATATCAGCTTGCACCACCACACTGATCAATTTATCCGCATTTTGACTAGCGTCTGTTGGCGAGAAACTCAAAATCAGCGGCAATACCGTTCCCGCTGGAATTTGTAATTGATAACGGGCGCTGTTTTCCAAAACAGTTTCCGCCAATAATTCACCGCTCGGCAAACGCGCTTCAATCTTACCCGACTTAACTAAACCACTGTTATTACTAACAGAACCTTGCAAAGTCACTACTTTTTCATATTTCTGAATCGATTCTTTCAGCACTTTTTGTGGTTTCGCCTCTTTGCCACAGCCAGCGAATAAAACCGCCATCAACAACCATACTATACGAGATGATTTCATCGTCACTCCTCAGTTTTAGCCACCCAAATTGGGTAAACGCCGCGCTAGACCCATCGCGTGTTTCGCTAATAATTGTTTAGCAAACGGCAAATGGTCCAGCAAAGTTAAACCGGTATTTCTCAATGCCGCCAACGCCAGCCATTGATTAGAAAAAATCCGCACCACGTTGTCAGTAAAACCGATAGTTTGGCTGTGATCTTGTTGACGCTGTTTCGCATAGCGATTTAAAAATCCTGCCTCACCAATATCGGCTTGGTTTTGGTGTTGTTGGATTAAAGCCTCGGCTAATTCAGCAACATCGCGAATACTCAAATTAAAACCTTGTCCAGCAACCGGATGTAATTGATGAACAGCATTGCCAATAATCACCGCTCGCTCTGCGACCATTTTTTCAGCGCGAATCAAACTTAATGGAAACGCTCTGCGCGGTGCGACCAGTTTTAAAGCCCCCAAACGATAACCAAAGCACGCTTGCAGTTCGGCCAAGAAATCCGCTTCGCCACCGGCCATTAACGATTCGGCTTGTTCATGGCTACGAGTCCAAACCACCGCTGTGCGTTTGCCAGTCACTGGTAAAAACGCCAATGGCCCAAAGGCGGTGAAACGCTCGTAAGCGGTATTATTGTGCGGCAAGCTTGATTCGACGGTTGTCACCAAAGCGGTTTGTCCGTATTCGGTTTGTTGCTGGTCAATCTGTAACAATTGTCTAACTGAAGATTGCCCACCATCAGCGCCCACCAACAAAGCAGCGGTTAAATTCAATGATTCGCCGTTGTCTTGTTTGAGATGAACATTGATTTGTACATCATCGCTAATCAAACCGGCAACTCGAGTTTGATAAAAATACTGAATTTGCGTTTGCGCGACTAAATCGGCCACATGGGTTTCGATTTCGCGAGCAGTAATCACATAACCTAAAGCCTCAACCCCTTGTTGCTGAGCTGATAAACGGGTTTTGCCAAAATGGCCGCGATCAGAAACATGAATTTGCTTAATCGCCGTGGCTTGTTGAGCTACACCAGCCCAAGCGCCCAAGCTTTGCAATAGCTGTACAGTACCAGCGGCTAGCGCCAAAGCTCGATCACCGGCGGGTGATTGTTGCTGTTGCTGACGACTAGCCGCTTCAACCACGGCAATTTTTAAACCACTATCTTTTAAAGCCAAGGCTAAACAATTACCGACTAAACCACCGCCAGCAATGATTAAATCAAAATGACTATCCATTACTCACCTCGCATAATGGCTTCAATATCGGCAACGGTTTTCGGTACCGCGTCAGTCAAAATTTCATGGCCGTCTTTAGTGACCAAAACATCATCTTCAATCCGAATCCCGATACCGCGCCATTGTTTATCGACAGTTTCGCAATCGGCTGGCACATATAAACCCGGCTCGACTGTCAACACCATACCCGGTTCCAGCAAACGCCATTGGTCTTTGATTTTGTAATCGCCGACATCGTGAACATCCATGCCTAACCAATGACCGATCCGGTGCATATAAAACTGTTTGTATTTTTCATCTTTAATCAGCTTTTTGAGTTTTCCTTTTAATAAGCCCAACTCAATCAAACCTTTAGTCAAAACTTCTACCGAAGCCTCATGCGCTTTATTCCAAGCAATACCCGGCGCGATTTGTTCTAAAGCCGCTGATTGCGCATCCAAAACCAATTGATATAACAAGCGCTGCGGTTCGCTGAATTTGCCCGATACAGGAAACGTACGGGTAATGTCGGCTGCGTAATGATCACATTCCACACCAGCATCAATTAACAGCAAATCACCTTTGCGAAGTTTGTCGGTGTTTTCGGTGTAATGCAGGACACAAGCGTTTTTACCGCCCGCAACAATTGATGGATACGCCACGGCGCGTAAACCGTCTTGCATAAAGTGGTGCACTAATTCGGCTTCGACTTGATATTCATAAAGCCCAGGCTGGCAAAATTGCATGGCGCGAACATGAGCTGCAGCCGATACTTGCGCGGCACGGCGCATCAGCTTTAATTCTTCAGCACTTTTGAATAAGCGCATTTCGTGAACGATATGTTCTAAAGATACCAATTCACCCGGCGCAGACACACCGCTTCGAGAATGTTTGCGGATGTTTTTAATCCACTCCATTAATTTAAAATCCAAATCGCTATCCCTGCCCATCGGGTAAAACACCTTGGCTTTGTTTTCCAACATGCCCGGCAAAATTTCATCGAGATCATCAATCGGAAACGCATCGTCAGCTTCGTAATGTTTGGTAGCACCTTCCAAACCGGCATGCGCGCCTTCCCACAAAGCTTTTTTCTCATCAAACTCGCGACAAAACAGCACATACTCGCCTTTTTCGCGACCAGGAATAAACACCGCCATCGCATCGGCTTCATTAAAACCGGTCAAATAATAAAAATCGCTGTCTTGGCGAAACGGATAATGGACATCGCGATTGCGAACCGCTGCCCCAGCGCTGGCAATGATGGCGATGTTGCCTTTGCCGATTTGCTTCATTAATGCAGAACGACGTT
Organism: Pseudomonadota bacterium; assembly: GCA_041182925.1. GTDB lineage: Bacteria > Pseudomonadota > Gammaproteobacteria > Methylococcales > Methylomonadaceae > Methylomonas. The sequence continues at coordinate 10,230 of JBEGMT010000292.1, forward strand.
TTTTGAATTCGCTTTGTTTCATGGTATTTTCCGGCTATTAATGATTTTGTGGCTGACTGACGTCTAGGAAATAATCACGAACTGTCAAAATCGCTACCCGCAAATATTCGTGAACTTCCATCAAGGCATTGGCATCTTCTTCATCGTCGGCGTCGCTATCGATTTTGGTTAGCTCGATAATATCGCGCATCACCTCGCCCATTTCCCCCGGCCAATCGCTGTTTGATTGTGAAAAACCCACGCCATACAAAAAGCCCTGACACCAAACTCGCAAAGCTTCAATTTGTTCAAATAACGGCTCTTCGATATCCGGCAAAAACAAATCAAATTCATAATCCTCATTATCTTCACTCAATAGCTGCCGAGTTTGCTCAAACAAGCTGTTTAATAAAGACAAATCGGCTTCCTCAATCGATGGCACATCACTAAACAAAGCCTGCAACCAATTATCGACATCGGCGCGCGGCTCTACGCACAACATCCCCACCGCAATCCCATGTGCTTCTGCTGCGCCAAAATCGGCATCCAGTGTTTCAAAAATTTCATTAACTGCTTGATATGTCATAGTTTCGCCATTGTCCTAATTGCCAAGAAGCTGTTTAAAAGCGGCGCTTATGCTAACATTGTTAACTATCATTGATGATTTTAATCTCGCACTGGTTAATAAACCGCTATGTCCCCATCCGATAAAGACCCCGCAACCGAATTGGCTGCACTTGAAGCCAAACTCGATGCCTTGATTGACCAATTCAATCAGCTTAAAAACGAGAATAAATCCCTCAAAATAAGACAAGATGTTTTAGTCAAAGAAAAAGCCAAATTACTGGAAAAAACCACGCTCGCCAAAACCCGCGTCGAAGCAATGATTGCTCGACTAAAAGCTATGGAAAATGATTGATGTCTAAACAGTTACACCCAGTCGCACTGTCTATCATGGGCAAAGAATATCGAATTGCCTGTTCTGCCGATGAGCGTGAATCATTAATCCACTCGGCACAATTGCTTGATCAGCAAATGCGAAAAGTCCATGAAACCGGCAAAGTTGCAGGTGCCGACAGAATTGCTGTTTTAGCCGCCCTCAATTTAGCCCACGAATTAAGCCATGCGGCGACATCAAGCAATCATCAAGACCTCACGAATTTCAGTGACCGCCTGATTAATTTGCGTTCAAAAATAGAAAACGTTTTAGAAAACCCATAAACCTGTTTAGAATGCCGCCCTTCTCCTGCAGCGTTCGAGCAGTGCTGGGTGTTTCCTGAACCTGTTTTTACCCCGGAAACTTTTTGCTATTCATGGTGTGCATGCCTGTTTACTCAGGAAGCCTGATTGATTAGATTTGGTTTCCACTTGAACCTCCGGTTCAAGGACGAAGGCATCAGACGGCGCAGGTGGGAGATTCGCTAAATTTTTTGAGGCCGTAACACAGTAAAAAACTAAATGGCGATTGATTTGGAATTGTCTGTAGCCATCACAAATAATCACAAGCAAAACCCAGCTCTGGATTTTTCGCTATCAATTCAAATGCAGCATTTAGTTCATCAAAATAATCTGCCTATGACTCCCCAGTTTTTAAACCTGTAAAGCCAGATATTTACAGCCACCCGAAGCCGTTGGCATCGAAAGCATATTTACAGGTTTGCGCGCTGCCATTCAAGACGAATTATTTAATGGCTGCTAGAGCGGTGTTCGATAGGCCGCTGGTGACTTTTGAAAACGTAATGAGGAACTCATGACGCAACACGACAAACTTTCAGCGGAAAATGCCAAACAGCGGCCCGATCCGGTCGATTTCCGGGAAGCCTTTCGCTTTTGGTTGAAACTGGGCTTCATCAGCTTTGGCGGCCCTGCCGGACAAATCGCCATCATGCATCAGGAATTGGTCGAAAGACGGCGCTGGTTATCTGAAAAGCGTTTTCTGCATGCTTTGAATTACTGCATGCTGTTACCTGGCCCGGAAGCACAGCAATTGGCCACCTATATCGGCTGGTTGATGCACCGCAATCTCGGCGGCATCGTCGCAGGTGGTTTGTTTGTACTGCCGTCGTTATTGATTTTGATTTGCTTAAGCTGGCTATACTTAGCCTATGGTCATATCACGACAGTCGCCGGCGTGTTGTACGGGATCAAACCCGCAGTGACGGCAATCGTGTTATTTGCCGCTTATCGTATTGGGTCACGGGCTTTGAAAAATAGCCTATTGTGGTTGCTGGCGGCCTTGGCATTTTTTGCCATTTTTTTGTTGAATGCCCCATTTCCATTGATCGTGTTGCTGGCCGCCATCCTGGGGGGGATGGGCGGTAAATGGCTACCGGAAAAATTCGCCTTGGGTGGCGGACACGGCGCTGCCAAACTCAGTTATGGCCCCGCGTTGATCGACGATGACACACCGCCACCACCCCACGCATTGTTTTCCTGGGCGAGTTTTATCAAAGTGACCACCGTCGGCTTACTGTTATGGGCCGCTGTCATCGGCTGGCTATGGGCCAAATACGGCTGGAACGGAGCCTTAACACAAATAAGCTGGTTTTTCACCAAGGCAGCATTGCTGACTTTCGGTGGCGCTTATGCCGTGCTGCCTTATGTCTATCAAGGCGCAGTCGAGCATTTCCACTGGTTGACACCGCAACAAATGATCGATGGTTTGGCTTTGGGCGAGACCACGCCAGGCCCGCTAATCATGGTAGTAACCTTCGTCGGCTTTGTGGCCGGCTGGAGTCAACAAATCTTCGGCGCTGACCATTTGCTGTCAGCCGGTGCAGTGGCGGCAATCGTAGTGACTTATTTCACCTTTTTACCCAGCTTTCTGTTCATTCTAGCCGGAGGTCCGCTAGTGGAATCGACCCACGGCAATCTGAAATTCACCGCGCCGCTGACCGGCATTACCGCCGCCATTGTTGGTGTGATTCTCAATCTGGCAGTGTTTTTTGCTTGGCATGTATTCTGGCCACAAGGCTTCGGCGGCAGTTTCGATGCAATTTCCGCAATGATCAGTCTATGCGCATTCTGGGCGCTGTTCCGTTACAAACTAAATGTCATTTCGGTGATTTTGGGTTGTGGCAGCTTGGGACTGTTGTTCAATTTCATTAAAATCTGGCTTGCTCAGCAAGGAGTAATTTTATGAGAAGCATACGGTGACTACCTGCTTTATGGTTGTTAATAGCGTCTTTGATAGCTAGATTGGAAACTGAACCGCAAAACGCTCGCTGTACCCTATGACATTCCGAGCACCGTGCTCAATCTTGTCAACAAATTGTGCTGTTTCGATACCTTAAACAAGATACTCGTATCCAAACCATCCATCATCAAAAAACCAAGCTCGAACCTGATTCTGCAAATTACGAATTTTCTAATTAATATGTCGCCATTGCAGCGCTTTGTTATGAAAATCATCAAAATCAGCGATTAACTCGCAATTACTGGGCACCATCGGCTTTTGACTCAACCAACACGAAACTCCTCGCCCCGCTAACCAAATTGTCACCTCAGTCTGGCTTAAAGCTTCCATCACCGCATTTAACTGGGCGATTGTTTCTGGATCAGACGGTGACTTTAACAAGCTCAGCACAACAATATTGATCTCAAGATTCTTGGCCGCCTCAACAATATCAAATGCTGGGACATCTGCTCCCAAATAATAACAGTTGTACTGTTGTTCAGCGGCTAGTAAAGATGACATCAACAAACCAAACTCGTGCGGCTCACCACTGGGGGTGGCGAACAACATACTGGCGCGATTGGCCGATAAATTGTGAACGTTGTTAACCATACTCAATAAAATCCGTTTCACACTAGCCGAAAAAATATGCTCTTGGGCAATATTAATCTTACCCTCATGCCACATCTGGCCGACATGCACTAAGGCTGGGGCCAAAATATCCCTAACATAGGTCAGCGGCTCGCTGGAAATCAAAGCGCGCTTTAATAATTGCTCGCAGCGATCAATTCGGTAATGCAACAAAGCCTCAACAATCTGCTCAGAAAACTGATTCTTCTGTTCAACTTGCTGTTCTTCAACACCATTGGCCAACTTTTGCAATTGTTCAATGTCCAAACTGGACACTTTACTGATTGCATGACCTTGACGCGTCAAACACGCCAACAGCGTGAGTTTTTCTAAGTCTTGTTGCGAATATGTACGGTGTCCACCCGCTTCACGCCGAGGCGCGATAACTTGGTAGCGACGCTCCCAAGCCCGCAGAGTTTCTACGCCCAAACCTGTCAAAACTGATATTGATTTTATCGAATACATTTTTGTTTATGTTTTGTACAATAATTTTCTTGACAATCATTGTACATCAAGATAACTTAACTACCAACCTAATTGATGAACGGGAATTGAGCCATGGCCTTACGACATCTGAATCCAATCAACGACAATGCTATCCAACTGATGGCTGACCCTTTAATCTCCGCTGCGCCTTGGCTTGAAATCTCGGACGAAAGTCTGGAAACCAAAGCGGAACCTGCCGTACAGCCTGTACAGGCACTGGCTGAAGAAATGGAAGTAGCCAGAAAAAAATTACTCCATCTATTACTAGAGAAAGACTTCGTCGCCAAATTACTCAGCGAACAACTAATAACAAAAGCTGAAGAAGGCGTTGATTATTCATTGAACAACAATGACAAAATGGCACAAGCAAAACCTGTACAAGATTTAGACTTTGTACAGGTTAACACAAATGACTTACTTAATGTCGGTGAAAAGCCAACTAGTCAACAAGATTACAATTTGCAACATAGCCACATCTTTCCAGTATTCCTGTTAAAAGTGGCCGAGCAAGCGCAAAAACAATTGGCAAAACCTGAATATACCGACGTTGCTTATAGAAGCCGTTTAATTGCTTATCGAATGAACCTGCAACAAATTAGACA
>JBEGMT010000293.1:0-10745 GCA_041182925.1 Pseudomonadota bacterium
GTAAACAATATCGGTCATCATCAAACTCCCAAAGCCACCAGCAAACTAATCAACACAAACAAGGCGAGGTAACGCGGCCTTAATAACAATTGCTCCAAATGATTAGCGGCATGCCCCAAACGCCGCCCGAGCTGAATCGAATCGCGACCAATGCCATACAAAATAAAATGCTGTTCAAACCAATGCATAAACGCCGCCGTCCATTGAGTTAATTTGCCAGCTAAACCGCTGCCTTGGGCGAATTGGTCTAGCTCGCTGTGCAAATTGGCACCGATTTTTTGTTCTTCCGAATACGCCAATTCAGCGGCGGTTTTAATCGCCGAGGCAGGCGCGGTAAAACAGGGATCAATCAAATGATCGTCGATATAACTCATATCTTTGGCTAATTGCTGCACCGGTTTTAGCACCGCCCAATCCAGCGCCACTTCTAACCAAGCCCGTTGCAAAGAGGCGATAAACGCCCAACGACAATTGGCCAAAATCGGCGCCACCGGCTTAACCGTCCGGCCTTGGCTGTTGTACAAAATCGATGGCGAGGTTAATAACAAATAACAACGCACCACCGCATGAGCCGCCAAATGCCAGCTGGCTAGTTGCCAAAACCCTAAACCGCATTCAACAAACATCAAACCCAGTTGCGCCGAAATCGCAAAACTGTGGGCGCTTTTAATATCGGTTTGCGTCAAGCCGACAAACACACTGTACAGCGCGGTTAAGCCACCGACCGCCACCAACAACATCATTGCTAACGGCGCTTGCTGGAATAAGCCTTGTAATTGAATCAACAAAAACACGCCAGCATGAATCATCACCCCGCCGTAAAACAAAGCACTGGAAGGCGTCGGCCCTTCCATCGCTCGCGCCAGCCAAGGGCTAAACGGGATTTGTGCTGATTTCGCAAACGCAGCCAAGGCAAAACTCAACGCTAACCAAGTCGCATCCGCCGGTTCCAAATCCACTGCACCACTGTTAATCGCCGCCCAATCTGCGCTTTCCAACCAACTAAACGCCAAGCCAATCGCCAACAGAAAACCACCGTCACCAATCCGATTAGTCACAAATACTCGGGTGGCGTTATGAGCGGCAATTGGACGGTCATAGGCATAAGCAATCAACCAATAGGAACAGACACCAGCAATTTCCCAACCAACAAAGGTAAACACCGCGTTGGCCGACAACACCAGCAACAGCATCGCGGCGGCAAATAAACTTAAGGTAAAAAACCAGCGATGAAAGCCCACTTCGCGGTGCATGTAATTGACTGAAAAACGCATCACTACCAGCAACAACACCGCAAACAAACTGGCCAAAGCCAGATTAAAACCGCCGGTAAACAGTTTGAAACCGATAATGATTTTGCTGACCTGCAACCAACTACCGTAGTCGTAAACCTCGTTTGTACCAGTTGCTAATCCAGCCAAACTGATTAACAGCGCCAAACTAATGGCGGTGATGGCAATGCGTGATGAGGTTTTTTCGCCAGCTTCGCCGTTAATCCAGCCAGCAAAATGCAAGCCGCCAATGCTGAATGCCGCCAATAAAGGCAAGGCGGGAATTAAAAAAGTCCAGATAGCCATTAGGCCTTAGCTCCTTCGAAAACCGCTTGTTTAATCAACATCGCCGGCACCGGTTGACTGTCTTGGCGATAACAATCCGGCGAATTGTCACGCATCGGCAAGGCTTGCTCACTGGCTTGCCAAGCGACAAAACCGACGCCGCGCTGAAACACAAAAATCTCGCCAGTATCTGGGTCTTTGCTGGCTAAATGCACCCAACCGCCGCCTATCAATTCTTGCAAGCTAGGCTGACGACTGTAGATTTGTTCCAGCACCGAGGTTTTAGCTTCAACAATCATTTGCAAGCGCATCGCTTCGTGAATTTCAATCATTTGCTTGGGTAAGCCGGTGCGTAAATCACTACCCGCGCCTTCCATCACCGCAAAAAAGCCGGTGATGTTGTGCGGCACTTTCGAGCCACAACCCAAACGCTCGTTGTTGACGGTGGAAAAGTAATATTCAAGATTAATCCCCGCCCCCACCGGCCCGACCGCCAGCAAAATCCCTTCCAAAATTTTACCTTCCAAGTCTTGCGTGGGATCGTAGGAAATTAAAAACAAACGACGATCAAAAAAGGCACCTTGAGTTTGCGAACGCCGCCCAACAAACGCGGCGGCATTGGTGGCGTGGCCTAATTCGGGACGCGCTTGGGAAAAATCAGCGCTGCGCTGCCAAAAGTGCCGCAATGCTTGGAAGGAACTTGGTTGCCGTGGCGCGGAGGCCAAGCGTCGGCAGCGTTCATGCGCTGACATGCGTTGACCGTGTTGCAGTTGCTGGTCAAGCTGCTGAAAACTGGCTAATCGCTCGGCTGGCAAGCGCTCTAAATCATAATAAGTGATGGTTTCGTCACCGGTATTGTGTTCAGCACCGATAAACCATGTGTCATCGGGAATCACAATCCCCCGCTCGGCCAACAAAGTCCGCACTTCGCGGCGGTTGGCAATGGCGGCAAACAAGCGTGCATTGGGCCCACCGTGGCGACCGCTGCAAGCGCCGCAATCGTAAGCCGATAAATGCGGGTTGTTTTGGCTAATCGAACCATGACCGAGCAACACCACCCACTCGGCAAAACCATAGGTTAAACCAGTATTGCGTAAAAATCCGGCCACGCGGTCGGCTTGTTCTTGATCAGTTAAACCTAGCCGTGGTTGCTCTGGTGTAGCGGCCACGGCTTGATTGTCAGCGTTAAACTGCAATTCGGTAGCAACGTTTGGCGATAGGGTTTCAGCCAATTTAGTGACTAAAGTTTGCTGAGCTTTCGGGAAAAAACTTTTACCCAGCAAGCCCGCCAAGGTTAGCGGCGCGATTAAATTAATCAGCGGATAAGCCAATAAAGTATCGCGGCGTAAACCGTGATGGACTAAATCGGTGATGCGTTGTTTTAACAAGCGACCTTGATGATGGCGTTTAAGTTGAGCATCTTGGCTGTGTTCTTCAACATTATGCGCTGGGGTGACCACCACCGGACACAACGGCGTCAGTTTGACATCATCCAAGCCCTGATAATTAATCGCCAAACCAAAAAATCCCGCCGCGCCTAAGGTTTCGAGATTGGGATTAAGTTCTTCCAAATGGCGGCGGATGCCTTCTTCACGGTCATCCATACAAAACACCAACTGCGCTTCAGGCCTTTGCTGACGATGCGCCCAGCGGCCACGGTTGTGATTGGCATGTAAGGCTTGCAACAGGTTTTGCTGGTAATGGCGTTCGTAAGCGATCAACCAAATTTGGCTGCGTTGCGCTTGGCTGAATTGATCAATCACTGCCAAAGCATCTAGCAGACTAGCGACCTCAATGCTTTGCAAGGCTTCCGCGCAGATATTTAAAGCCAAACACAGTTGCAACAACCGCCAGCCGTGTTGATGAGCGCTTAAACCGCTATTAGCTTGTTGCTGTTGCCAACTGCTAATCCGCTGCGCTAATTCAGAACTGGCTTGGCGGTTAATCGGTTTATCGGCTAATAAACTGTGGCAGGCTTGTTGTAGAAATTCCGGCAACTGGCCGCTAAACGCTGCTTGTCTAATCACCAGTTCCGGCAAATGGTGATTGAAGTAGCGATACAGTTTGTCAAACCGCGCCTCGCCCAAGCCTAATTGCTGGCAAAGTGCTTGCAGATACAAGCGGTCTAAAATCAGCCTTAGCGCCAGATAATCGGCTAATTGCGGCTGGGTGCTGTCGTCGGCTTGATAAGCGGGATGGGTTTGTCGCCAGTTGATTAATCCCGACCAGCCCGGTAATTCCAAGGCTAGGCGTTGTAAATAAGCCGCCCAGTGGTTTTGGGGAATTGCCAAGGCAGTCAGCTGTTGAATAATCGCCTCGACTGGCTCATCGGGCAATTCGGCGCGAATGGTTGGCCAATCGCTGAGTTCTTGGAAAATGGCTTGAACATCGTAAAGCGCCGATTGTCGCCAAGCTTGATACAAACCCAAGGTTTGCCGCTGCGGTAAGCGCCACGCCGCCATGCCTTCATCTAATACTGAGCCGCAAATTCTAATCAGCTGTGGCCTTACTTGTTCCAGACAGTCTTTACCGCTTAATGCCAGTAGCAAACCGCGCAAAGTTAATTCATCACCGACGCGAGCAAATAAGCTGTCTAGCTGTTGGCGATATTGCTCAGGCAAAACCTCACTGCTTGCAATCGGTTCAAGGTTGGCATCAGTCAGTTTCAAATCCAACTTGTTCAAAATCGCTTGCCACAATGCTTGAGCTTGCGGGGCTAATTGCGGTAACTGCCAGCGCAAAGCGGCTGGACTAATCGCTGATAAATCATTTAATAAAGCCGCGCGATACAAGGCTTGCTGGTTGAGATTGAGTGACTTGAGCGGGGTTTGATCCAGTTTTAATGTCGCCAATGCCGCTTCAATATCTTGATCATCAATCCGGCCTTGTTGATAAAAACGACGAAATTGCTGATCGCTTAAATAACAATCGATGCCGGTTAATTCCGTAAACGCCGCCAAAGCTTGTTCAAACGGCAAATGCTGAAAACCGTGCAAGGTGTTGTGATGCACAAAATCATGAATCGGCGCTTGTCCCGGCAAAACATGATCAAGATGACTAATCGCTTCGAGAATCAACTCGCGAGGATTGGAGGTAGATGAGTGCATGGTGACTATTTAAGCTAACTACTTGAGTTATCAAACTTTGTAAGTATTGAGTAACTTATAAGTGATTTATAAAAAAGATTCGCCTTGCGAAGCCATTTAAATGTCGGTTTCACGAAAAACATCCCTGTTTTTCGCCCTAAGGGTAAATGCCAATCGGCTATCCTGCCGATTGGTCGCACCGACAGGCGAGTTACTTTCTTTTGCATGGCCAAAAGAAAGTAACCAAAGAAAAGGCCACCCGACCGCCGCTTATTTCCTGCGCTCCGAAGCGTTGACTGGGGGTTGGCAAAACGGGCTTCCTGCCCCTTTGCCAACTCGCCGCATCCATGCGGCGACCCTAGCGGGCTATTCCCAATCAACACTTCGGTGCTCGGCGCGGCAAACGGGAAAACAACGACGCGACAACGCAACACCAACCAGCAAAATTGAATCATCATTTAACCGCCAAAACCATCTTCTCAACCGTCGCCGCCGACAATTCAATCAAACCAGCAGGCAACAAACCAAAACCAACAATCCCTGTCACTAAAATCCCAGCCGCCAACAGTTCTCGATAATTTAAATCAGCTATTTGCTGTAATTCGGCTTTAGGCACGCCCATGAACAAGCGGTTAATGGTTCTTAACGCATAAGCGGCGCTGATTAAAATCCCGACGCTAAACAACAGCATTAGCCAATGCCATTGCTGAAAACCACCAATAATGGTGTGCAGTTCGGCGATAAAGCCCACCGAACCGGGTAAACCCATCGCGGCTAATAAAGTGATAATCGCTAAAAAAGCCAAACGTGGCATGGTCAACATTAAGCCACTGTAAGCGCGAATGTCGCGAGTGTGAGTACGGTGATACAACAAACCGACCAGTAAAAACATTGAGCCGGCAATCAAGCCATGCGCGGTCATTTGCAAAATAGCGCCGCTAAAACCAGCATGATTCAAGGCGGCAATCCCCAGTAAAACCACCCCCATGTGACTTAATGACGAATAAGCCACCATCGCTTTTAAATCAATTTGTCGCCAAGCCAACAAGCCGCCGTAAATCATCCCGAACAAGGCTAGAAACACTAACAATGGTTGCAACAATTGCACCGCCACTGGCAACATCACCACCGTGCGTAACAAGCCATAAGCGCCCATTTTCAATAAGATTCCCGATAGCAAAATACTGACTGGACTCGGTGCTTCGACGTGCGCCAGCGGCAACCAGCCGTGGAGCGGAAAAATCGGCATCTTGACCCCAAAGCCGATTAAAAAACCTAGCAATACCAAAACTTGCTCGGTCACTGGCATACTTTGCGCAGCTTGGCTCATAGAGGCCATCATCGACCCCTGATGCTCTAAATCGTATTGGCTAATCGCCAACAAACTCAGCAACATAAACACTGAACCGCCCATCGTATACAACACAAAATTCAAGCTAGCAGCGTGACGACGTTTGCCACCCCAAAGATCAATCAAGAAGAACAACGGAATCAACGTCACTTCCCAAAAGATGTAAAACAACGCCCAATCCTGCGCCATAAACACCCCCAACATGCCGAATTCCAACAGCAACAGACAGATGTGATAGCCCTTGATGTTTTCGCTAATCGAAAAGGAAACCAGCACAGCGACGCTGCTTAATAAGCTGGCTAATAACAACATTGGCATCGACAAGCCATCGACACCTAAAGCATAAGCGCTACCAAGCTTGGGATTGAGTGGATAATATTCGCTGAACTGTAAGGCAGCATTGCTGGGATCAAATTGCCAAGTAATATAGCAAGCCAGTAATAAAACCAAACTGGTCGCCAAATTACTAATCAATCGAATTAAGCAGGTGTTTTGTCCAGAGATTAAAACTAACAGTAAGGCGCCGAGCGCCGGAATGCTCAGTAATGCGCTTAAAATCGCCATGAGGGTAATAAATTAGGTTCGGTTATCGAATATTTTACAGTGCTTTAAGCCAATCGTAACAATTGACTGGACAGCAGGATAACATTGATTTACCGCAAGCAATATCCGCGCCATTATCGTTAGTCGGGTTTATGGGTATAATCCCCTCCTTAACACCATCACCTGCCGTTTACATAATGCAGATTCACCTAATTGCCGTTGGCAACAAAATGCCAGACTGGGTTCAGCAAGGCTATAGCGAATACGCCAAACGCCTGCCGCGTGAATGCGAGTTGATATTAAAAGAAATTGCTCCCGACAAACGCCGCAGTGGTGATACGGCAAGGATTACCCGTGACGAAGGTGAGCGGATGATTGCGGCATTACCGGCCCGTAGCCATATTGTGACGCTAGATATTCCTGGTAAACCTTGGACTACTGAAAATTTATCGCAATCGCTAAAACGCTGGCTAGGCAATGGTCAACCGGTGGCATTGATGGTCGGTGGGCCCGAAGGCTTATCGCAACAAGTCAAAGACATGGCGCAAGAGTCCTGGAGTTTGTCGCCACTCACTTTCCCGCATCCTTTAGTGCGCGTCGTGGTTGCGGAACAAATCTATCGGGCTTGGAGTCTGTTAAACAATCACCCTTATCACCGTTAAACAGTCCATGCAGCCACACATTATTTTAGCCTCCGCTTCACCACGCCGTAGCGAATTACTTAAGCAAATTGGCATTAGCCATCGCATCATGGCGGTGGATATTGACGAAACGCCTTTCGCCAACGAATCGCCGCAGGCTTATGTCGAACGGGTTGCCGCTGAAAAATCCGCCGCTTGCCAAGCACTGTTAAATGACAACTTGCCAGTATTAAGCGCTGACACCAGCGTGATTTGCGATGGTCAAATCCTAGGTAAGCCGATCAATTTAGAGCATGCGATTGGTATGTTAAGCCGCTTGTCAGGTCGTAGCCATCAAGTTTACAGCGCAGTCTCCTTACGTGGCGACCATCATTGGCAAGCGCTCAGTATTAGTGAAGTAACATTTAAACCACTCCGCACAGAAGAAATCATCGCTTATTGGCAGACTGGCGAACCGTGCGATAAAGCCGGTGCTTATGCTATTCAAGGTTTAGCCAGCACCTTTATCGAATCAATAACCGGCAGTTTTTCCGGCGTGATGGGTTTACCGCTGTATGAAACTGCGCAACTATTAGCCAAACAAGGGATTAGGGTCATCACATGAGTGAAGAAATTTTAATTAATGTCACCCCGCCGGAAACTCGGGTTGCGGTGATTGAAAACGGTGTCTTGCAAGAACTGATTATCGAGCGAGTCAGACAGAAAGGTTTGGTCGGCAATATTTATAAAGGTGAAGTCTGTCGGGTATTACCCGGGATGCAGGCCGCGTTTGTGGACATTGGTTTAGACAAAGCGGCGTTTTTGCATTTATCGGACTTTAACAGCCAAGAACTCGCTAATGGCTCAGAAAATATTGAGCATTACCTAAAAGAAGGGCAAAAACTGGTAGTGCAAGTCACTAAAGACCCTTTGGGTAATAAAGGCGCCCGCCTGACCACCGACATTTCAATTCCATCGCGTTACCAAGTGTATATGCCTTATGCCGGTAATTCTGGGGTTTCACAACGGATTGAATGTGATGAAGAACGGATTCGTCTGCGTGCTTGCATCGAAAATTATCTGCAAAAAAATAATGCCCCCGGTGGTTTTATCGCCAGAACCGCGGCGGAATGTGTCGAAGATGTGATTTTGTATTCGGACATGACTTTTTTGCATAAATTGTGGGAGTCGATTTTAGAGAAAAGTAAAAAAGCCAAAGTCAAAACCCTGATTCATGAAGATTTACCGTTAAGCATTCGCACGTTGCGCGATTTGTATAAAGAAGGGATTGAAAAAGTACGGGTTGATTCGCGCGAAACCTTTTTACGGCTGGTCGAATTTGCTGAGACTTTTGTGCCAGAAGTGGTCTCCATCATCGAACATTATTCTGGCGAACGTCCGGTGTTTGATATTTACAACGTCGAAGATGAAATCAGCAAAGCCTTAGACCGCAAAGTAAAACTGAAATCCGGCGGCCATTTAGTGTTCGATCAAACCGAGTCGATGACCACGGTTGACGTCAACACCGGCGGCTATGTCGGTGGTCGCAATCTGGAAGAAACCATTTTCAAAACCAACTTGGAAGCAGCGCAGACCATTTCCCGTCAATTGCGGTTACGCAATTTAGGCGGGATTATCATCATCGACTTTATCGATATGCAAAGCGAAGAACACAAGAAACAAGTGTTAACCGCTTTACAGCGCAATCTCGATAAAGATCACGCCAAAACCAAAATTACCGAAGTTTCTGCCTTAGGATTGGTCGAAATGACCCGCAAACGGACTCGCGAAAGTTTGGAACATATTCTGTGTGAGCCTTGCTCAACTTGTGGTGGTCGCGGGGTATTAAAAACGGCCGAATCCATTTGTCTGGAAATTTTCCGCGAAATCATCCGCGTGGTCAGACAATACAACGTTCAACAAATTATGGTGTTAGCATCAGAACAGGTGGTTGAAATGTTGTTGGACGAAGAAGCCGATATGCTGGCAGAATTAGAAACTTTTCTAAATATTGGTATCAAAATTCGCGCTGAGGCCGAATATAACCAGGAACATTACGACGTCGTGCTGCTATAACGGAATAGGCACCTACTTTGCTAATCAAACATTTCTCACGAGCCAGCCGGCATCTGCTGTTTTGGAGCTTAATCACGGTCGCAGTGACGCTGACCGTGGTGCGAATTTTTTTGACCCAAGTAAACAGTTACAAAACCGAGCTTGAGCAACACATCCAACAAGCCATTCAGCTGCCAATCCATATCGGCAAGCTCGACACCAATATGCGCGGCTTTAGCCCCGGCCTGATTTTACGAGACATTCGGATTGACAACGCCACCCCCAACAACCCATCACCGATGCAATTACAAGAAGTCCGCATCGGCATTGATTTACTGCAATTAATATTAACCCGCGACCCAATTGCCGCCAGTTGGGTCACTTTGCTGGGCTTAAACATTGACGTGATTCGCAACGCTGACGGCAAAATCAGCATCAAAGGCATACCGAGCAGTGACGAGCAACCCACTTGGTTGATGCAAGGCAGCAAATATGAAATATTGCAAAGCCAAGTCCGTTGGCAAGACTTACAAAACCACGGTAAATCGATCAGTTTTGATCGAATTGATTTAGTCTTAAAAAATCATTATTTAGACGGTAGCCACGAACTTCACGCTGTCACCCGTTTACCTGAACAATACGGTGATTCGCTTCGAATTTCTGCCGATGTCACCGGTAATATCTTTGAACCGACTAGCTTGCAAGGCCAACTTTATCTCGAAGCCAATAATTTACAAGGTCCTGAATTGGCTGCTGACAAGCTACCTCAGGGCTTAAACTTGGCATCAGGTTCGGGCGATTTAAAAATCTGGACTCATTGGCAAAATGCTGAACTTGATCAATTCGCCGGTTATTTCCAAGCGCAACAAATCCAGCTTGATAACCCACAAGGTAAAAGTCTGCGTTTAGATACCATCCATGGCAATATCAGCTGGCTTCATCAAAATGGCGGTTGGCGTTTAGGGGTTTATGACCTTGATATTTTCGCCCATCATAGTCATTGGCCGAATGCTGAGTTTTACCTGGCTCACCAAAGCAATGGCGATTGGTCTGCCTTGATTAAACAGTTTGATTTAAATGCTCTAAGCTACATCGCGCCTTGGTTTATCGATCCACAAAGCCAATACGCTGACTTATCGCAACTCAATCCCAGCGGCAAATTACAAGAAGTAAAATTGTTCGCCAACAGCGATTGGCAGCATTACGCCTTACAAGGCCAGTTTGACAATTTAGGCATCAACCCCAGCAATGGTATGGCGAGTTTGCAAGGCTTAAGCGGCCAAATTAATGGCAGCGAAAGCCAAGGCCAAATTGTTTTTAACAGCGAAAACATTGAAATTAACGCACTTGAAGTATTTCGTAACAAGCTGTTTGTGCCTTATCTAAACGGCAAAATTAACTGGCACCAAAATAACGAACATTGGCAAATCAGCAGCGAGAAACTGGCGCTGGACAGTGCCGATTTTAAAACCAGCAGCCGCTTCCAATTGACCTTGCCAAAGAATCACAACGCACCTAATTTGCAGTTGCTAAC
>JBEGMT010000294.1:0-2615 GCA_041182925.1 Pseudomonadota bacterium
ATTTTAAGGTTTTATTGTTTTGGCATGTTATTTGCTTTAAAAAAGTGTTATCAAATACTTTTCAGCCCATTGATTTATAAGTCTATGGCTGGGTAATTTATTTTCCAAACAATAAAAAATAATAAAAAATCAGTATTTAAAGGCCAACAGGATTTTTATCAATGAAATCAAAAAACAAAAAAATTGCTTCAGCGGTACTGGCTTTGCCAGGTTTGCTGATTTTTCCACTAGATTCGATGGCGGCAGATAAGCAAGACGCAGTAACGCTTGATGAAGTGCAGGTAGAAACCGCTAGTGATAATCCATTGTTTCCTAAAACAACAAAGGCCAATCCAACTTACGAAATCAATGCTAAAGAAGTTGAAAAATATGTGAATGTCACAACTTCCGAAGATTTGATTCGTTATTCACCTGGTGTCACTATTCGTAAGCGTTTTATCGGCGACCCCAATCCAACCTTAGGTATGAGAGGTTCTGACACCTTCCAAACTGGTCATACCATGGTTTTTGCGGACGGAATGCCATTACATAATCCTTTACAAGTTCGCTGGAACGGAGCACCACGCTGGTCTATGGTTTCTCCAAACGAAGTTGATTCGGCAGATGTGCTTTATGGCCCGTTCTCGTCGCAATATACCGGTGCGTTTGGCGGTGTCGTTAATATAAACACCAAAATGCCTGAAAAATTTCAAGCGCATATGGATGCAACCGGCATGTTCCAAGACATGCATTACGGTGGTCGAAATGAAGTTCTAACAGGTTACAAAACCAATGTTTCCGCAGGTAATCGTTACGATAAATTCAGTATTTTTGCTTCTTATAACAGGCTGGAAAACCAAGGCCAGCCAATGTCGCCAAGAACTGCAACTGTCACTAATGGTGTTGCTGGAACAGCTGTATCAGGTGGGATGCTTGATGAATATCAAACAGCACCAGGTATAGGTAAACCTTTGCCACAAAGTATGTACTTTGGTGATAACGGTATTGAAAAAGCTACTACTGACTTATTTAAAGTCAAAATGGGTTATGACTTTACGCCAGATTTGCAAGGTCGTTTTACGATAGCTTATGAAGAGAGGCTCAGAGATACAGCTGACCCTAAAAGCTTACTGAAAGATGTAGCCGGAAATACTCTTTGGGGTGGAGGAACATTAGCAGGAGGAACTTCATCTACATCATATAATCAAAATGGTAAGATCTTTTCGGTTAATGGTTCTGATTTTGCCCCCGGCTATGCGGAACGCCAAGCAATGAATTATGGACTTAACTTGAAAGGCAAAATCTCCAAAGATTGGAGTATTGATACTACTGCAAGTCTATATGATCAATTTAAAGATAAAACAGTTGGCTCGTCATTAAATCCTAATCATCCAAACTACCAAAACAAAGGCCAAGTTACCGATGTTGATGCTTGGTGGGTTGGGTATGACCTTAAATTATCTACAGATAATTTCTTAGATAATAAAGATTTGTCATTTATGGGTGGCTATCAACTAAGTCATGCTTCGCTCAATAGCACCGTTCAAAATAGTAACAATTATTCAGCGGGTGCAAGAGATGGCATTTTGACTAACAATAGCGGTGGTCAAACTCAAACCAACAGTGCATTTAGCCAACTAGAATGGCGCTTTATGCCAGATTGGAGCATTATGGCCGGCGCGCGATTAGATGATTGGCAAACTATTGGAGGCCATGTTTATAAATTTAGTCCTACCACTGGACAGGCAACTACCTACGATAACTATGCTGATCGTGATGCCGCTCGAATCTCACCTAAAGCCTCTATTGAGTTTTCACCGGATGTTTGGACTTTCCGATATTCATTTTCAAAAGCCTATCGCTTCCCTTTTGCTGAAGAACTTTATGCAAGTCAAGACTCATTTAATTCAAAAAGAATTGCTTATCCCGGCTTAGGCCCTGAAAATGGCTATTTTCATAATTTGATGGCCCAATATGACTTACGCAAAGGTTATGTTAGAGCTAATTTCTTTTATCAAACAGTTAATGATGAGATTGCAAGCACTTTGCAAATGTGGGGTACAACCAGTGTTAGTGCATTCCAACCAATTGAACAAACCGAAACGATTGGTGCGGATTTAACTTATCAACAAAATGATTTGTTTGGCTTACCTTTAGACTTTATGGCTAATGGTACTGTTTTAAACAAACAAATTACTAAAAATAGTAAAAATGCTGCATTAGTAGGTAATGAGTGGGTTCGTATTCCAAAGTTACAAGTGAATACTTCTGCGACTTATCACATTCAGCCTCAGTGGAACGTGTCAACGGCAGTTCGTTATCGTAGTGATGTTTTTAACGATTTGGAAAATCTGGAACAAGGGTCAAACGTATTTGGTGCGGTTGATGAATATACCTTTGTTGACCTAAAAACATCTTATCAATTACCTACTTATCAAAATCTAAAAAGTTCTGTTTCTGGCGGTATTGATAATTTATTTGATCAAAAAGCCTATGAAGCACATCCATTCCCTCAGCGTACTTATTATGTCAGGCTGTCATTGGATTATTAATTCTTAATTAGTTTTATAATCAAGTTGGGTTGGTTTAAAAGCCAACCTAACTTAATGGATTTTTTACGCTAAATGCGTTTAACT
>JBEGMT010000295.1:0-5934 GCA_041182925.1 Pseudomonadota bacterium
AAAAAAATTAACGGCCAAAAAAATTAACTTCAGGTTGCTAAAAACAGATTTACCGTGATATAAATTGCCTGTGCTTGATTTTTGATTTAGTACACAAAAAATAAAAAAAACTTTTAATTGGAGGATGTTATGAAATATGTATTATCTCTTTTAGCTATGACCCTGATGATTGTGAGCTTGACAGGTTGCATGGATAGCCCAGATATCGGCAACAAAAAACCAGCTAACTACGGTTCTGGTGCTGCTCAAGGCAAAGCAAACTAATTTTAGTTTTGCTATAAAGATCGAAACAAGACCCGCTTTTGCGGGTCTTGTGCGTTTAACGAGACAGAAAAATTTACAGTGATTGATTAGCAATTTCGAGCATAGCTTGATTAATCCATTGTTCTGCTTCCGCATTAATTTCTTTAGATTTTTTATCTGCAGTCGAAATAGCCGGCCCAATTTTGACTTTAATCACTCCCGGATATTTTAAAAAACTATTTCTTGGCCAAAATTCACCGGCATTATGTGCCAATGGAATTACCGGAAAACCGGATTTTTGAGCCAACATCGCACCGCCTGCACCAAACTTTTTCACCGCTCCTGGTGCGACTCGTGTGCCCTCAGGAAAAATCAATACTGACAAACCTTCCTCCAATCGAGCTTGACCTTGCTCCAGCAACATTTTCAATGCTTCTTTTTGATTTTGTCGATCAATTGCAATCGGTTTTAAAGTTGCCAGCGCCCAGCCGCCAAACGGAATCAGCAGCAAAGATTTTTTTAAGACAGCAGTTTGTGGCGAAATCACTTGCCGTAAAGCAATGGTTTCCCAAGCTGATTGATGTTTGCTCAAAATTACAGCAGCGCCCTCAGGTAAATTTTCAGCGCCTTCTACTTCATAACTTAGCCCACAGCATAGCTTCAGCATATAGAGCAAGGTATAAATCCAAATTTGGCCAATTTTGTAGCGCACTTGGAAAGGAAAAACCAAGCAAGTGAAGATACACAAACCAAATAGTGGCGTGGAAAGCAATATGTAGATAAAAAACAGTGTGGAGCCTAGGTAAACTTTGAAATTAGCTCTGGGTGATGATGTAGTTTGCTGCGTCATAAAGATGCTCAAAAATAGGAATATTGAGTTGAGGATGATTTTCCAAGGTAGTTAAACCTTTGCCGGTTTTTACCAGCAAAGGCCTTGCGCCAACCGCTAAGCTGGCTTCAAGGTCGCGATAAGAATCGCCAACCGAATACAGATTGTTCAAATCAACTTGTTTATCCGCCGCAAATTGTTCAAACAAGCCTGTTTTAGGTTTACGGCAAACACAAGCATCTTGCGGCCCATGTGGGCAGAAATAGATGGTTTCAATCTTGCCGCCGACATCGGTCAGCATCTGCTGCATTTTGGCGTGAATCGCCGATAAAGTGTCCAAATCAAACAAGCCTCTGGCAATCCCCGACTGATTGGTAATTACCACGACTTTAAAGCCATGTTGATTGAGTAAGGCAATCGCCTCAAGGCTACCGCTTATCGGCAGCCATTCGTCAGGCGATTTAATAAAGGCGTCGGAATCGACGTTAATCACGCCGTCCCGATCCAAAATAACGTAACGCTCGGTCACGATTGCAGTTTAGAAATATCAGCGATTTTCAAGAATTGGTTGGACAGCATCGCCAATAAAGCCAAGCGGCTGTTACGCAAAGCTAAGTCATCGGTATTAACCATAACGTCATCAAAAAACGCATCAACCTGATCGCGTAATTGCGCCAAGCGAGTCAAAGCCATTGGGTAATTCTGTTCGGCTAATAACGGCAAAATATCGGCATTTGAGGCTTCGGCAGCCGCCAACAGATTTTTCTCAGCCACTTCAACCAAATGACCAATTTGCTCAGAGATAGCTTGATCGGATTTTTTCAAAATATTGATAATCCGTTTATTCGCCGCCGCCAAGCTTTCCGCTTCTGGCAACTGTCTAAAGGCTTTCACCGCCCGTAACCGCAACATAAAATCCAAAGGTTGAGTTGGGTTGACCGCCAATACCGCTTCAAATTCATCTGCGCTAAAGCCTTGATCCAAGCTATAACCTTTTAAACGGTCAAAGATAAAATCGATAATCCGTTGACGGGTTTCAGCGTGGTTAAAATTGTGGCTGAATTGCGCCAAAGCACTATCCAACAAGCTCACTACATCCAAAGCAATGCCGTTTTCAATCAATACCCGCAAAATCCCTAAAGTCGCGCGGCGTAAAGCGTACGGATCTTTATCGCCAGTTGGAATTAAGCCGGCGCTGAAAATGCCGCTCAAAGTGTCGATTTTTTCAGCCAAAGACAAAATCTGACCGATTAAAGTGCTTGGAGTAGCACCGCCGGATTGTTTCGGGAAGTAATGCTCTTCCAAAGCAATCGCCACTTCAGGATTTTCGCCATCCGCCACCGCGTAATAGCGGCCCATAATGCCTTGCAGATTGGCAAATTCACCGACCATATTGGTCATTAAATCGGTTTTAGCCAACAACGCTGCACGTTGAGTTAAAGCCACGTCCGCGCCTAATTGCTCTGCAATCAGCCCCGCCAATTTCTCAACTCGTTGGGTTTTATCCAGTAAAGTGCCCAAATCTTTTTGGAACACAATCGTTGCTAAACTTTCAACACGATCCGCCAACGACTGTTTACGATCCTGTTTCCAGAAAAATTCTGCATCTGACAAACGCGGCAAAATCACCCGCTCATTACCGTGCTGAATCGACGCAGGATTACTACTTTCGATATTGCTGAAAGTAATAAAGTGCGGCAATAAACCGCCTTGTGCATTTTTAACTGGAAAATATTTTTGGTTAGATTGCATGGTGGTGATTAAAACCTCCATTGGCAATTCTAAAAACCGCGCGTCGAAATTACCCACTACCGGCACCGGCCATTCATTCAAAGCCGCGATTTCTTCCAACAAATCGTCTTCAATATGCGCCGAACCACCGACTTTTGCCGCCGCTTGATTAGCGGCATCGCGAATAATCACTTTGCGTTGTTCAAAATCAGCAATCACTTTGCCTTGTTCAAACAATGTCGCCAAATAATCGTTTGGCGTGGCAATGCTTAACGCTTTCGGCGCATGAAAACGGTGCCCCCAGCTTTCGCGGCCAGTATTCACACCTAAAATCTCGCTGTCGATGACATCGGCACCAAACAACAAAACTGCCCAATGCACCGGACGCGCAAATTCAAAATCCGAATTACCCCAGCGCATCCGTTTTGCAATCGGCAAATTGCCCAAGCTTTTACGAATAATTTCAGGGATTAAATTCACTGTCGCTTGGCCTTTAACCGCTTGGTTAAACACCAGCCATTCGCCTTTATCGGTTTTCAAACGCTCTAATTGTTCAAAACTAGCACCACAGCTGGCGGCAAAACCTTGGGCGGCTTTGCTTGGATTGCCTTCGGCATCGAATGCGGCTTGAATGGCTGGGCCGCGTTTTTCAACGACTTTATCAGGCTGAAAGCTAATTAAATCTTCAATAATCACCGCTAAACGGCGTGGTGTGGCATAGGCTTTTGCATGGCTAAAATCTAAATCAGCGTCTTTCAAACCTGCCAACAAATTGTCTAGCAAGGCTTGGCTGAGTTTTTTCAACGATTTAGGCGGTAATTCTTCGCAGCCCAGTTCAAATAATAAATGATTGCTAGTGGTCATGATTACGCTCCCTGTCTGGCAAGAATCGGAAAGCCCAAGGCTTCGCGGCGGTTGTAATAAGCTTCAGCAACCGATTTGGCTAAATTACGCACCCGCAAAATAAAGCGTTGGCGCTCGGTGACTGAAATCGCATGACGGGCATCCAGCAAGTTGAATGAATGCGAGGCTTTTAACACCATTTCATAAGCAGGTAGCGGCAGGTTTTTTTCCAACAACATCAAGCATTCGTGCTCGTAAGTGTCAAAACATTGGAACAAGAAATCGACATTGGCATGGTCAAAGTTAAATTCCGACATTTCCACTTCGTTTTGATGGAACACATCGCCATAAGTCACAACCCCTTGCGGGCCGCGCGTCCAAACCAAATCAAATACGCTTTCCACGCCCTGCAAATACATCGCAATCCGTTCCAAGCCATAAGTAATTTCACCGGTCACTGGCTTACATTCCAAGCCACCGACTTGTTGGAAATAAGTAAACTGCGTTACTTCCATACCGTTTAACCAAACTTCCCAGCCCAAGCCCCACGCGCCCAAAGTGGGTGATTCCCAGTTATCTTCAACAAAGCGAATATCGTGTTCCAACAAATCCAAGCCCAAGTGGCGCAAAGAACCCAAATACAACTCTTGGATATTGGCTGGTGATTGCTTCATCATCACTTGAAACTGGTAGTAATGCTGCAAGCGGTTAGGATTTTCTCCATAACGACCATCGGTTGGACGGCGCGAAGGCTGTACATAAGCGGTATTCCAAGGCTCAGGGCCAATCGCGCGTAGAAAAGTGGCCGGATGAAAAGTCCCTGCCCCCACTTCTTGATCTAAAGGTTGTAATAACACACAGCCCTGATTCGACCAGTATTCTTGCAAAGTCAAAATCAGGCCCTGAAAAGTAGAGACATCGTTGTTGCTAGTTGACACGTTCGGACCACTTGATTAGTGAAAAATGGCCGAATTATAACGTAGGCCAATAGGCTATGACAGGTTGAATAATCCCCTCAAGGCTTTTATAGTGGCGCACCCTATTTTTACAACGAGTTAGCAACATGCCTTCATTTGATATTGTTTCGGAAATTGATGGTCACGAAATTACCAACGCGGTTGACCAAGCCAATAAAGAAGTCTCCACCCGCTTTGATTTCAAAGGCTCGAATGCCGAGTTTGAGCATAAAGACGAAGAAATCATCATGAAAGCCGAATCAACCTTCCAGCTCCAACAAATGTTGCCGATTTTATTCGCCAAAATGGGCAAACGCGGCATCGATATTGGCAGCTTGGAAACCGGTAAAATCCAAGATACCGGCAAAACCGCACAGCAAACCATTACCTTAAAACAAGGCCTTAGCAGCGAGTTTGCTAAAAAAGTGGTGAAATTGATTAAAGACAAAAAACTCAAAGTCCAAGCAGCTATCAACGGCGATAAAGTCCGTGTGACTGGCAAAAAACGCGACGACTTGCAGGAAGTCATCCAAATGCTGAGAGCTGAGGATTTAGAGCAGCCGTTGCAGTTTAATAATTTTAGAGATTGATAAATTAGCTATCGCGGTCTTGTTCATTCACCAAGGCCGCAATCACCAAATCACCACTGACATTCAATGTAGTGCGGCACATATCCAGAAAGCGATCGACGCCAAGAATCAGCCCCATGCCCTCAGCAGGAATCCCAACTTGCTGAGTCAAGATCATAATCAAAGGTAACGAACCGCCGGGAACCCCAGCGGTGCCGATGCCGGCCAAAATCGACATCATTACGACTTGGACTTGTTGGGTTAGCGATAAATCGACGCCGTAAACTTGAGCCAAAAATAATACGGTGATGCCTTCAAATAAGGCGGTGCCGTTTTGGTTGGCGGTGGAGCCGATGGTTAAAACGAAACGGGCGATTTCTGGGCGGATGTTTAATTGTTGCTCGGCCAGTTCTAGTGAGCGCGGCAGGGTGGCGTTGGATGAGGCAGTGGCGAAGGCGTATAGGTAAATGTCGCGGCACTGACGAAAAAACGCTAAGGGCTTGATGCGGGTAAAGACTTTTAACAGCAAGCTGTAGACCAAGGTTTGTTGCAAAAATAACCCCAGCACTACAATCAAGACATAAAACCCCAGCGAAAATAAAATCTGGTAGCCGAATTTAAAGGTCGATTGAAATACTAGTGCAAACACTGCGGCTGGCGCTAGTTTCATTGCGGTATCGACGACTAATAAACAAGCGGCATAGCATTCTTCTAATAATTCAACCCAGCGCGAGGTTTTGTGGGATTGGCTGTTGGCTAAGGC
>JBEGMT010000296.1:0-3629 GCA_041182925.1 Pseudomonadota bacterium
AACTGCAAAAACTGCATCCCTTCATTTTCACGGGTAAACACATCGCTAGCGCCAGGAATAGATTTTAACAAGACTTCGATTTCACCCGCTTTGGCGTTGAGTTGTTCTAAATCAGCCCCAAATAATTTAATCGCCACATCGCCACGAGTACCGGTCAACATTTCCGAAACCCGCATTTCAATCGGCTGGGTAAAACCAAAGGAAATCCCCGGTGTGTGAGACATGATGCCGCGGATTTTCTCAATCAAGGCTTCTTTGGATTTAGCCTGCCATTGATCTTTCGGCTTCAAAATCAAAAAAGTATCGGTATCATTCAAACTCATTGGGTCTAAGCCCAACTCGTCAGTACCGACTCGCGAAACCACGGTTGCAACTTCTGGAATATGATCGAGGATGTTTTTTTGGACGCGAATATCCAGATCAACCGAATCTTGCAGGGTAATCGACGGCAGTTTTTCCAACTGTACAATAATGTCGCCCTCGTCCAAGGTCGGCATAAAGGTGCTACCGATTTGGTTAAACACCACGATAGTTACAGCAAATAAAGCGCCCGCGGTGATAAAGACTTTTTTACTATTTTCTAAACACCAAGCTAATGCCGGTTGATAAATCGCCAACATTTTGCGCGGCAACCACGGTTCTTCGTGAGACACTTTGGTCAATAAAAAAGACGCTAAAACCGGGATTACCGTTAGCGACAATAGCAAAGAACCGCTTAAGGCAAACACAATCGTCATCGCCACTGGGCCAAACAATTTGCCTTCCAAGCCCTGTAAAGTTAGCAACGGCAAGAAGACGATGACAATAATTAAAATCCCCGATGTCACTGGTGCCGCCACTTCGCGGGTAGCGCGGTAAATCAAATGTAATCTGGGTAAACGCTGAGTTTTACCATGATCGGCTAACTGGGTAATGATGTTTTCGACCACCACCACCGCGCCATCCACTAACATGCCAATCGCAATCGCTAAGCCGCCCAAACTCATTAAATTGGCCGACATGCCAAAGGCGTGCATCAAAATGAAGGTGATTAAAGCCGCCATTGGCAAAGCCAAAGCAACGGTTAACGCTGCCCGTAAATCGCCCAAAAATAAAATTAATAACACCACTACTAACACAATCGCCTCAAACAAGGCTTTTGAAACCGTATTGACCGCTTTACCGACCAAAACCCCACGATTGTAGAAGGTGTTGATTTTTACCCCTTGCGGCAAGCTGGGTTGTAACTCGGCCAATTTAGCGTCTAATAATTCGATGGTTTGACGTGCATTGGCGCCCCGTAAACTGAGCACCACAGCCGTCGCCGCTTCGCCCTTGCCATCTTTACTGACCGCGCCATAACGAGTTAACGAGCCGATGCGCACATCAGCAATGTCAGCAACTTTAATCGGCAGTCCATTCTGCTGAGCCACCACAATCGCGTTGACGTCATCTTGGTTTTTAATTCGGCCTTCAGCGCGAACGATTAACGCTTCCTCACCCTCGCTCATTCGGCCTGCGCCATCATTGCGATTATTGTTTTCTAAAGCTGTAGCGAGTTGGTCGATAGTAATATTACGTGCCGCCATGCGGGTATTGTTAGGTACCACTTCAAAACTACGCACCAAACCGCCTAAAGCATTGACATCCGCTACACCCGGCACAGTTCGTAAAGCGGGACGAATCACCCAATCCAGCAATTCGCGGCGCTCCATTAAACTTAAATCGCCGCCTTCAATCGCAAACATAAACATTTCGCCCAGCGGTGTCGTCATCGGCGCAATGCCGCCATTGACACCAGCCGGCAAATTGCCCCATATGCCATTTAAGCGTTCCGCTACTTGTTGTCTGGCCCAATAAATATCGGTGCCTTCTTCAAAATCCAAGGTAATGTCGGTAATCGCGTATTTAGCCAACGAGCGCAGCATGGTTTGATGAGGAATGCCCAGTAACTCTACTTCAATCGGTGCAGTAATCCGCGATTCCACTTCTTCCGGCGTCATGCCATTGGCTTTAACGATAATTTTCACCTGTGTGGGCGAAACTTCCGGGAAAGCGTCAATCGGGATTTGTTTAAACGCTAAATAACCGCCCGCGCATAGCATTAATACTGCCAGCAAGATTAACAGGCGTTGCGTTAAGGCAAAACGAATCAACGCCGCCATTATTCATCGCCTCCCAAGCCCAGCCAATTCGCTTTTAAGGCCACTGCGCCTTTGGTGGCGATTTGTTCATCACCGCTTAAATTACCGCTGATTTGTGATTCGGTATTTTGTCTGCCGATAACATTGATTTCCCTGACTTCAAAACCTTCGGCATTACGAACAAAAATGTATTGATGACCTTGGTTTTGGGCAATCGCAGTATTGGCAACGCTAAAGCCGCTTTGCGTGCTGTTTTGCATGATTTGCACATTCAAATGCTGACCGGTGCGAAGGCTAGAG
This sequence comes from Pseudomonadota bacterium, assembly GCA_041182925.1. Taxonomy (GTDB): domain Bacteria; phylum Pseudomonadota; class Gammaproteobacteria; order Methylococcales; family Methylomonadaceae; genus Methylomonas. Next base: position 2,424 of record JBEGMT010000296.1, read on the forward strand.
TTTTTGTCATTAAGCACTGCGCGCGCCAACACGGTTTGATTAGCATAATCGACGCTTTGGCCGAGCAATTTAATTTTGGCGGTGCTGGTGCTGTTTTCCAGCTTAACCGTATCGCCGACATTGATAGTATTTAAACGTTCTTGCGGCAAATTGATTTCCAGCCAAAGCTCGGATAAATCAGCAATCCGGTATAGCGGGGCTTGTAAATCCAGACGTGAACCTAAGGTGACTGAACGCTCCAAAATCACGCCGCTAATCGGTGCGCGAATGTTTAACTGGCTGGTGAGTTGGCGGGTTTGGGAGAGGGTTTTAATTTCGCCAACTGACATGCCAGCCATCACCAATAATTGCTTAGCGGTGTCGAGTTGTGCGGATTTACTGTTGTGGATGGTTTGGGTTTCTTGCCAACGGCGTTCGGCAATCACGCCTTCTTGTAACAGTTTTTGGTCACGCTGATATTCTTGATTAGATAAGCTTAATTCACTGCTGGCATTTAAATATTCGCGCTGCAAATTAACTAATTCGGGGCTATTCAGTTGCGCGAGAATTTGGCCTTTCTCTACTTGATCACCGATATTGGCTGTCAGTTTGACCACTAAACCTGGCTGAGTGCTGCTGATTAATAATTCGTGATTTGCCGGTACTACCACAGTCGCCGGCGCATAAAACAATGGGGTTTGATTACTTTTGCTGATGCCGCCAACTTGAATTCCTAGGTTATCAATTTGTTCTTGGCTGATTTTAACTTGTCCGCTTTCTGCAAAAACCTCTAAGGAATGACTTAGGAATAATAACAACAGCGTTTTTTTTAATCTCATGGTTGGACTCCAACCGCTTGATTATAAAAAGCAATATTGCGTTGTAATTTAACTTCTTGTTCTTTGGCATTCCGAATCGCTTCTAAGCTGCGAGCTTGGATTTTTAATAAATCCAGCAAGTTGATTTCGCCTGCGGTAAAGCTAATTTGGGTCATGTTTAAATGCGTTTCGGCAATTTGTTTTAGCTGTTGCGCTATCGACAATTCTTGGCGGGTGACTTCTAAAGCATGTTCTGCTTCATGCAAGCCTTTTTCTAATTGTCGAACTAAATGTTCGCGTTGCGCTAAAGCTTGGTTAAGCTCCAAATGAGCTGTGGCAATTTCCGGAGCATCGTAAGTGCTGTGTCCAAAAGGAATTACCACGCCTACTCCTGCACTCTGCATATCAT
>JBEGMT010000297.1:0-3697 GCA_041182925.1 Pseudomonadota bacterium
GCGTGCTAGACGATTGGTTCATTTAGATGTGCCCTGGAATCCGATGGATCTTGAGCAGCGTGTCGGTCGGGTTCATCGATTCGGTTCTCGTAAAACGATTATCGTAGATACAACTGTTGTGGCTGGCAGCCGTGAAGTCGATATGTATCGTATTGCCAGAGAGAAATTGGCCCTTATTTCTTCACAGCTAGACCCCGAACAATTTGAGATTCTATTTAGCCGCGTTATGTCACTAGTGCCGCCTAAAGAATTGGAGGGAGTAATAGGTGGAGCTCCTCCAGGACCGTTAGGGCTTCAAGAGTCCAATGCTATTGGTAAATTGGTAACCGAAGGATTCAAAACGTGGAACTCATTTGACGATACTTACCGCCACGAAGCAGAAAAGATACGTGCTATTGATCCTGGAGCTGCATCCTGGAGTGACTTAGCAACATTCTTAACAAAATACGGGGACGCTTCCTCCACAGATGATGTTGGTTTGCCTACTTTTGAATTCAGAGATGATGAGATTGTCGCCGTTGAAGAAAAGTTACCAGCTTTGCAATTTGGATCGAAAATCTATGCTTGTGGAGATACGGGCGGTTTGCCTATCGATTCACTTAATGGGCAGTCAGTTTATTCATTAGGGCTGAATTTGCCGGAAGTTACGGAAATATTAAGGAGCCGATTTATACCTGATAGATTAGTTGGTTGTGCGCTACTTAGACTCGATTCAGATATTCAATCTGCCCTGAATATTGAATCTACCATAGGCTTACTTTTTTTAATAAGACAGACTATTCATTATGAACTTGGTAATAGTCGAGAGGTTGCTTTGTCGCTTGTTGGCGTTGCGCTATCAAGCACAGGAGAAGTAACGGAACTGACGTCGGATAGACGAGCCGAAGTTGTTCGCTCTATTACTAAAGCCCAACGCTCTAAAGAGCCTGCTTCGCCTGAAATCAGAATGAAAATGAAAGTTGTTGAAAATGAAATGATTCCGAAACTTCGAATGCCAAGCGATGAAGAAATTTCCCGTGGAATTAGACATGCTGTTTGGCCAATTGCTGCGATTGCTTTTGTTTAATTTGTAATCCTTGATTAGTTGTCAATGGGCTGTCTGTGAGGGTGTCCTAGATTTTGTGTAAACGGGATTTAAATGAAAATCAAACTGCTCATTCCAATAAATACGTTTATTTTTAAACATCACTGTCTTGAATAAGGCGTTATCGTAAAGCAACTTATAGCAGGCTATTCTTTCTAGCTCTGCCTTGACGTCAAAATCGACAATAGAGTTATCGTCCAAAAAAAACTCGCACGACGTAATTATCTTTAGGTTCTACGTTAATCAGCTTCATTGAGATAGTTAGACTGTCGCGAAAATCGCCATTCATGCTTCGACCTTGCTCAGCACGAACGGCTTAAGTAGTAAGCAAGACCTTATTGTTCATTACTCAACAAACTCATAAATCTTATACCGATCAACCAACGGCTTTAAAACCTCCTGCGCGACTTTTTGATAGTCTGGATTTTTCAAAAACGCTTCAAACGCCTCTTGGCTTTCAAAACGACTGGCAACCGCCACATCATAAGACTCATCCAAAGCGGCATTAACGCGACTGCGCTTGATACTGGCAGGCGTACCAACTTGATAACTCAATACCCCCGGTAATTCGGCAAAGGCTTGGCTGGCTTCGATATATTGTTGACGCTGCGCTTCATCACCGGCTTGTTTCAGCCAAACAATCACTAAATGATGCACAGGATGGGAGGAATCAGCTTGAACCGCAAAGCAACTTGCGCCCAAGATTAAAGCGACAAATAAAGATTTCATAACAATTCCATCAGCAACACCGCCCGCACTCCACAGCACGGACGGCTAAATCGGCTTATTGCAAGCTAGGTGCAGTGTAAACGTAATCGTGGTCTTTCATTGGCATATGGCAAGCAAAGCAAGTGGCGCTTTTTTCTTTATCATTGAAAACCAATTTAGTTCCTTCCCAATGCGCAAAACCCCAACCGCCAGTTTCTGCGAATTTTTTGCTGTCTTTCACCATTGCTTCCGCGCCAGCAAATTCCCCTGGAACCACCGCGTTTGGCCAGTTTGGATGGGTTTGTTCTTTCCAAGATAATTTGGCAATGATGGTACCATCAGGCCAAGGCTCGAATTTACCGCTACGTGCCGCATTGATAGCCACATCATTACCTAAAATTGCACGCACATATTTTTTGTCCAAGCGATGCGATACGCCCAACACTCGCCAATCCTTATATTCACCATGAACCGGTTTTTCTGCGGCGCCTTCAGCTACGGCTAATGAAATGCTTAACAATGATGTAGCAGCTAATAAAGCCGCTGCGATATAGGTTTTTCTCATGTTTATCCTCCTTAAAAAATGTTTGGGTCTAGCAGCACTGATTGTAACGATTTAGTTATAAATTCTTAAATAAAAGTTAAATAAACACCGATTTCTAAATAGATTGCAACCAAAATTAAGGTTTTTCCGTTCGTCCTGAGCATCGTCGAAGGATGAATGGGAACACCGAGCCGTTGCTAACAAGCGCCGTTCATGCTTCGACCTTGCTCAGCACGAACGGCTTAGCTGGCAAGCAAAATTTATTAACCTGACAATATCCTCAGTGGTTGATAACAGCAATATTTAGCAAAATCAGCGTACATGCTAAGATTTGCGGTTATTTTGATTGGTACTTTGCTTAGGAATTAGCATGTTTTTCAACAAATCTCCGCTGTTATCCCGTTTATTTTGGCTCCTGATTGCCTCAATTGCCGCACTTGCCTTAGCCACTATCGCTCTCAATCGCGGCGAAACTATCAATAGTTTATGGTTAGTGATTGCTGCCTTGTGCGTCTATGCCTTGGGTTATCGGTTTTACAGTGCGTTTATTGCCGCCAAAGTCTTGGTTTTGGATGCCAATCGCGCCACGCCCGCCGAACGCTACCACGATGGCCATGACTTTATGCCAACCCACAAATGGGTGGTATTTGGTCACCATTTTGCCGCAATTGCTGGCCCTGGCCCATTAATCGGACCAACATTAGCCGCTCAATTCGGTTATTTACCCGGCACGTTATGGATTTTAATCGGCGCGGTGTTAGGCGGTTGTGTGCAGGATTTTGTCACGCTGTTTTTCTCGGTGCGCCGCGATGGTCGCTCACTGGGACAAATGGCAAAAGATGAATTAGGTGTCATCGGTGGTTCAGCGGCGATGATTGGGGTGATGATGATTATGATCATCCTGATTGCGGTATTGGGTTTGGTGGTGGTCAATGCTATGAAACATAGCCCTTGGGCAACCTCGACGGTTGCCGCGACGATTCCGATTGCGGTGTTAATGGGCTGTTATTTGCATCATTTACGTCCAGGGCGGGTTTTAGAAGCGACTTTGATTGGCGTTTCGCTATTGATTTTTGCTGTGGTTGGTGGCGGCTGGATTGAAAACAACCCAAGCTTACGCAGCTGGTTTGATTATGACGCCCCCGAATTAGCCTTAATGGTGATTGGCTACGGTTTTGCTGCTGCGGTATTGCCGGTCTGGTTGTTGTTAGCACCTCGTGACTATCTATCGACTTTTATGAAACTCGGCACCATTGCTGCATTAGCAGTGGCCATTATCGTGCTACGTCCCGATTTAAAAATGCCTGCCCTCACCCCCTTTATCGACGGTAGCGGGCCGATTTTTGGCGGTAAATTATTTC
>JBEGMT010000298.1:0-13040 GCA_041182925.1 Pseudomonadota bacterium
TAGGTTGAGTCCATGAAGAGAGAATTTTTATTTGCTTTGTACCAAACCCCTCGAGGCAAGTTATTGAAAACTATGGAAGCTCAGTATTTAAAGCGTTCCATAACGGTGAGTTGTAAGCAGCAGCAATTGCAAATTGGTGGTCTTGAATGGGAGCCTGATTTTGTTGATTGCTCCTTATATAGCAATTATGTAATTGTCGATGGCAAAGGTTTGGGCTGTCCAAAAGCCTTAAAGATAAATGCCAAAGCCTTTAATTTACCGATTCAAACCGAGTCGATGGATTTGGTGATTCTGCCGCATTTATTAGAATTCGATGCTCAACGCTTTCAAACCTTGCGGGAAGTGAATAGGGTGTTAAAACCGGGGGGGGAGTTGGTCATGCTGAATTTTAACCCGCTCAGTGTTTCGGTCCGCTTGCAGTCGTTATGGGATAGAAAATTTGCCGATTCTTGGCATACACACTTTATTAGTAGAACCCGAACCTTAGATTGGTTGAAATTGATGAACTATGAAGTGTTATCCAGTGCTGAATTTGGGATTGATTCGTTTGATATTACTTATGGCAAATTCAAATTTGGCATGTCGGCGTTCTTTTCGATGGCGTATGGCGTTAAAGCATTAAAACGCCAGTATTCGATTATTCCGTTAACCCCCATTAAACCAACACAAAGCAAAGTTGCCACTGCAAGGGCGATTTTGGAATTAAATAAACATGAGGATCAGCATGGCTGAAAAAGTAGTGATTTATACCGATGGCGCTTGTAAAGGTAATCCTGGTCCGGGTGGTTGGGGGGTATATTTACGTTATAAACGGCATCAAAAAGAAATGTTTGGTGGCGAATTGGAAACTACTAACAACCGCATGGAGTTAATGGCTGCAATTCAAGCCTTAGAAGTGTTAAAGCACTCATGTGATGTTGTGTTACATATTGATTCCAAATATGTGTTGCAAGGGATTACCGAGTGGATGGATAACTGGAAAGCGCGTGGCTGGAAAACCGCAACAAAGCAACCCGTGAAAAACGAAGATTTATGGCGTCGCTTGGATGCCGCAATTCAAAGACACCAGATTGAATGGATTTGGGTTAAAGGTCATGCTGGTGATCTAGGTAACGAGCGTGCCGATAGTTTGGCAAATCAAGGTGTGGTGGGTTTGCGTCAATAAGTCATGAATTGGTCTGTTTACATGATTTTGTGTAGTGACAACAGTTTATACACAGGCATTAGCACCGATGTTGCCAGGCGCTTTCAGCAACATGCGACCCAAAAAGGAGCTAAATATTTCCGAACTTGCCAGCCTCTTGAGTTAGTGTTTGTCGAAGAGGGACATAATCGTAGCTCCGCTTCTCATCGAGAAGCGCAAATAAAAGCCATGAGACGCGATGAAAAACTGCAAATGATAAAAACCTAGTTCTTTACTCGGTAATTAAATGGTACTAAAATGGTGCTCATTACCGAGGGGGGTTGATGTTAAAACTGAGCAAATTAACCGATTATGCGACTGTCATCTTGAGCTACATGGCGAAAGATAACGACCGCTTGCATGGCGCTTTTGAAATCGCCGAGGCCACCGGTATTGCTCAGCCAACCGCCAGTAAAATCCTAAAAATTCTGGTCAAAGCCCAAGTTCTGGCATCAACACGCGGTGCCAAAGGCGGCTACAGCTTAGCCAAAGCACCTGACAGAATCACTGTCGCGAGTGTCATCAGTGCCTTAGAAGGCCCGATTGCCCTCACCGAATGCAGCGTTTCCCACAAAGGTTGTGAACAAGCCAGCGGTTGCCGTATCCAAGGCAACTGGCACGTTATCAATCAACGCGTTTCGCAAGCCCTCGAATCCGTCACCTTGGCTGATATGATTTTGCCCAGCAAACCGCCGCACGAAATCACCATCCCCGTCAGTCGTTTATATCGTTAATCGTTTAGGCCTATGTCAAACAGCGCACAAGAAATCGAAAATCTCATCAGCCAAGAATACAAACAAGGCTTTGTCACCGAACTGGAAGTAGACACCTTTCCTCCCGGTTTGGATGAAGACGTGATTCGTCGCTTATCTAAAGTCAAAAATGAGCCAGAATTTATGCTCGAATATCGCCTAAAAGCCTTTCGGCATTGGCAAACCATGCCATCGCCAGATTGGGCGCAGCTCAATATCGAGCCGATTGACTACCAAGCGATTAGCTACTATTCGGCACCAAAATCGAAAAAAGACGGCCCAAAAAGCCTTGATGAAGTCGATCCAGAATTATTGGATACCTACAAAAAGCTTGGTATTCCTTTAGATGAACAAGAACGCCTGGCCGGTATCGCCGTTGACGCGGTATTTGACAGCGTATCGGTCGCCACCACCTTTAAAGGCAAACTCAAAGACGCAGGGGTAATTTTCTGCCCTATGTCAGAAGCGCTCAACGAATACCCCGAATTGGTTAAACAATACCTAGGCTCTGTGGTGCCGGTCGGTGATAACTTTTTCGCTGCGCTGAATTCAGCTGTATTTACCGACGGCTCATTCGTCTACATCCCCAAAGGTGTACGCTGCCCGATGGAATTATCCACCTACTTCCGAATCAACGCCGCCAACACCGGACAATTTGAGCGTACCCTGATTATTGCTGACGAAGGCTCGCACGTCTCCTATTTAGAAGGCTGCACCGCGCCAATGCGTGACGAAAACCAGCTGCATGCAGCGGTGGTCGAATTGGTCGCTTTAGACAATGCCACCATCAAATACTCTACCGTGCAAAACTGGTATCCCGGCGACAAAGACGGCGTGGGGGGGATTTACAACTTCGTCACCAAACGTGCCGAATGTCGCGGTCATCATTCCAAAGTTTCATGGACTCAAGTTGAAACCGGCTCGGCGATTACTTGGAAATATCCAAGTTGCGTGTTGTTAGGCGATAACTCTATCGGTGAATTCTATTCAGTTGCTCTAACCAACAACCTGCAACAAGCCGACACCGGCACCAAAATGATCCACATCGGCAAAAATACCCGCAGCACCATTGTTTCAAAAGGTATCTCCGCCGGTCGTGCCCAAAACACCTATCGCGGCTTGGTCAAAGTGGCCAAATCCGCCGAAAACGCCCGCAACCACACTCAATGCGACTCTTTATTAGTTGGCGACAAATGCGGCGCACATACTTTTCCCTATGTCGAAGTCAAACAACCTTCCGCACAAATCGAACACGAAGCCACCACCTCGAAAATCAGCGAAGACCAATTATTCTTCTGCCAACAGCGCGGTTTGTCTGCAGAAGACGCGGTATCGATGATCGTGAATGGCTTTTGTAAGGAAGTATTTAAAGAGTTGCCGATGGAGTTTGCGGTAGAAGCGCAGGCTTTATTGGGAATTAGTTTGGAAGGATCGGTTGGTTAATGGCAGCCTTGAACACCGATTATTTCGCGCGGTGCATTGCGACTTTGGAGCGTGCACAAATGGGTTTAAGTCAGCATGACGGTGATCCTGCTATGTATGACATTTATCGTGCGGCTTGCGTAAAAGAATTTGAAATTATTTTGGAACAGTCCGGCAAACTGTTGAAAAAGTGTTTAAAACCTTATTTCGCTTCGCCTAAATTGGTCGATAACCTTAACTTTAAAGACGTGTTTCGCCATGCGGCTAAAGTAGGCTTAATTTCTTTAGAAGAATCCGAGCGCTGGTTAAACTATCGAGATAATCGGAATGATACCGCTCATGATTATGGCGAAGGTTTTGCTGATGAAACATTGGGGTTATTGCCACAGTTTATTATTGATGCATATCAATTAAATCAAGTTATTAATAATCAATCATGATGCAAAATAAGTTATTTTTGCGCGATATAGATAAACAACGGCTTTTAAAATTATTGGATGATTATTTGCCAGATGTCATTGCTTGGGCTTATGGTTCTCGAGTCAATGGCGAAGCTCACGATACCAGTGATTTAGATATTGTTTTGCGGTCAAAGAACTTAAGTAAAATTCCAGTCGAACAATTGGAATCTTTTTTACAGGCATTAAGTGACTCAAACATTCCGATTTTGGTGGAAGCTAGAGATTGGGCGCGGTTGCCGGAGTCTTTTCATCAAGAGATATTACGGAATTATATTGAGCTAACCAATGGTTAAATTGGGTTTTGGTTTGCCCAATATACAAATTAATAAATAGTTAATCAGGTATAACAAAAATGTTAAAGATCACCAATCTCCACGCCTCCGTAGGCGATAAACCCATCCTTAAAGGCTTAACCCTCGACATCGCGCCGGGCGAAGTTCACGCTATCATGGGGCCTAACGGTGCTGGTAAAAGCACTTTGTCGCATGTGCTTTCTGGTAAAGCGGGTTATACCGTCACCGAAGGTAGTGTGATTTATAACGGTAAAGATTTGCTGGAAATGGACCCCGAAATTCGTGCTCGTGAGGGAGTATTTTTGGCGTTTCAATATCCGGTCGAAATTCCTGGGGTCAGCAACATCTATTTGCTAAAAGCAGCGCTGAATGCGATGCGTAAACATAAAGGGTTGCCAGAAGTTGATGCGATGGACTTTTTAACTTTGGTTAAAGACAAAGTGAAACTGTTACAGATGGATGAAAAATTCCTCTATCGCGCGGTGAACGAAGGCTTTTCTGGCGGTGAGAAAAAGCGTAACGAGATTTTGCAAGCAGCGGTGTTGGAGCCGAATTTGTGCATTTTGGATGAAACGGATTCAGGCTTGGATATTGATGCTTTGCGGATTGTTTCGGAAGGCGTGAACTCTTTGCGTGCGGCTAATCGTTCATTTTTGATGATTACCCATTATCAACGTCTGTTGGATTACATCAAACCGGATGTGGTGCATGTATTGGCGGATGGTCGAATTGTTAAATCCGGTGGCCCTGAGCTGGCTTTGGCGCTGGAAGAAAAAGGTTATAGCTGGGTAGAAGGACAAGCGTGATGAGTAACGATGCCTATTTAGCGGCTTATCCGGCGCTGGCTGAACGCTTGCCAGGACAAGACTTGGCTTGGTTACAGCAGTTTAGACAATCGGGCTTACAGGCGTTTGCCGATCACGGTTTTCCGACTTTGCGCGATGAAGAATGGCGTTACACCAATCTGACGGCGTTAAGCAAAACCCAGTTTGCTCCGACTGCGCTACAAACCGCCGCGGATGATTTATTGGCCGAATACCGTGTGGCTGATGCAGCGTTGTTGGTCTTGGTCAATGGTCATTTTGTACCGGCTTTATCGGATTTGGCTGATTTACCGGCTGGCGTGACGGTGCTAAGTTTGGCACAGGCTTTGCAACAGCAAGCGGCTAAAGTCGCTGATTATTTGGGCAAAGCGGTCGCTGAAACTGAGCATAGTTTGGTGGCGTTTAATAACGCTTGGTTTACAGATGGTTTGTGGCTGGAAGTGGCGGCTAAACAAGTGTTAAGCAAGCCTTTGCAGATTTTGCATTTAGTGACTGAATCGACAGCACTGGCCGCGACGCGGCAGTTGGTGGTGGTTAATCAACAAGCGGAAGCGGAAATTATCGAAACTTTCGTCGGTAGCGTTGATAGCTATTTCACTGCTTGTGTGAATGAATGTTTTGTTGAGCAAAACGCTGGTTTAACTTGGTACAAGTTGCAAGCCGAAGCCAGCAAAGCCCAGCATTTTGGTGGCACTTATGCCAAGCAAGCCCGTGACAGTCGCTTTAGCCATCACAATTTTGCTTTTGGTAGTTTGCTGGCGCGTAGTGATATTCACAGCGATTTAGATATTGCTTCCGAATGTAGTTTGAACGGTTTGTATTTAGCCGCGCAACGTCAGCACATCGACAATCACACCCGAATTAATCATTTAAAACCACATGGCGTCAGTCGTGAGTTTTATAAAGGTGTGTTGGATCAAAAAGCGCGGGCGGTGTTTCAAGGTCGGGTTGTAGTGGCTGAAGATGCCCAGAAAACCGATTCGGAAATGAATAACCGCAACTTGCTGTTATCCAGCGATGCCGAAATTGATACCAAGCCGCAATTGGAAATTTATGCCGATGACGTTAAATGTTCGCACGGTGTCACAGTAGGGCAGTTGGAAGAAAAATCACTGTTTTATCTGCAATCGCGGGGGATTGATGAAGAAGCGGCAAGGCATGTGCTGACCTTTGCTTTTGCTAATGAGATGGTGGATAAAGTCGAAAACGCCTCTTTAAAAGCCTTGTTGTTAAAGCAGTTGTTGGAGCGGTTTCCGGGGATAGCGTTTTAGGCTTTGGACGATTGGCTTGAGGATTTTTCAGTTCGTCCTGAGCTTGTCGAAGTATGAATGGCAAAATTGTAGGATGTGCTGAGCGATAGCGAAGCGCATCAATCGCGAACGATGCGCTTCACGTTGTTCAGCACATCCTATAGTCAGAAATTCAACGACCCAAAATCGATTCAACCGCCACCTTAATCTCCGGCAAAGCCAACAAATTAATTTGATCGGTTTTGCCACGCACGGTTTTATCCAGATAATCACCATTGTCTGGTTGGCGGTAAACCTCAAGACAATGGTCGATGAGATTTACAATCCAATATTCGGGGATTTGGTGATTGGCGTAGAGTCTGAGTTTTTGACCACGATCAAAGCGTAAAGTGCTGTCGGATACTTCGATTATCAGCAAAACATCATTGGCATTAGGGTGGCGATTACTGTAATCGTCGGCTTCGGGTTTAAGTAACACTAAATCAGGTTCAGGTTCTGACAAATCGCCCAGTTGTAACGGGTTTTGTATGCTGATAATCGTTTGATCAGCGACTAGCTGATTAAAAATGCGATTTAAACGATTAACCTGCCCAGAATGATTAAATCCTATCGGTGCCATAGTGAGAATTTCTCCTTCGATGAGTTCCAGATGGCTTTCAGGTGGAAAAATGCCCGCTTCGCCCATGCGATGCCATTCCGCTAGGTCGGTCAGGTGTTTTTGAGGAAAGACAGCAACCATTTTTTTAGTCCCAACAAGTATTGATAAACAGATTCTAATTGGCAGCCTTTATAAAGGCAACGAACATAACCTTAATCCATTATGACTACATTTCCAGTTGAACAAATCCGTGCTGATTTTCCGATTTTGCAAGAGAAAATCCGCAATAAGCCTTTGGTTTATTTAGACAATGCCGCTAGCTGCCAAAAACCGCAGGCGGTGATTGATAGTATTGTCCACACCTACAGTCACGAATACGCCAATATCCATCGTGGCGTGCATACCCTTAGCGTCAAAGCCACCGACCGTTTTGAAGGTGCGCGGGAAAAGGTAAGGGCGTTTATCAATGCCACTAGCACTAAGGAAATCATTTTTGTGCGTGGTGCCACGGAAGCGATTAATTTAGTCGCGCAAAGTTTTGGTAAATCGCAATTACAAGTCGGTGATGAAATTGTGATTAGCGCGATGGAGCATCACGCCAACATCGTGCCTTGGCAAATGCTCTGCCAACAAATCGGTACGGTGCTGAAAGTCGCGCCGATTAATCAGCAAGGCGAGTTGTTGTTTGATGAATATTTAAACTTACTGACCGACAAAACCAAGCTGGTGGCGATTACTCATATGTCCAACGCCTTGGGTACTATCAATCCTGCTAAACAAATTGTCGAAGCCGCGCACAGCAAAAATATTCCGGTGTTATTGGATGGTGCACAGGCGATTCCGCACATGGCAGTCGATGTTCAAGATTTGGATTGTGATTTTTACGTGTTTTCCGGTCACAAACTCTACGGGCCATCCGGTACCGGTGTTTTGTATGGCAAACAAGCCTTATTGGAAGCGATGCCGCCGTATCAAGGCGGTGGCGATATGATTCGCAAAGTGACTTTTACCGAAACCGAATACGCCGGTTTGCCGCATAAATTTGAAGCCGGTACGCCAGCGATTGCCGAAATTATTGGCTTAGGCGCAGCGATTGATTATTTGAATCAATTTGGCATGGCGGCGATTTCAGCTTATGAAGCCGAATTATTAGCCTATGCCGCCGAGCAAGCCGAGCAAATCAAAGGTTTGAATATCATTGGCCAAGCCGCAGAAAAAGGCGGGATTTTGTCATTCACTTTAGACCGGATTCACCCGCACGATATTGGCACCATGCTCGATAGTTTAGGAATTGCGATTCGTGCCGGTCACCATTGCGCGATGCCAGTGATGGACTTTTACGGCGTGCCTGCCACAGCGCGCGCCTCGTTTGCCATGTACAATACTCGCCAAGAAATCGATGTGTTGATGCAAGGCATCAAATCCTTAATAGAGGTGTTTGGCTAATGTTTGATGATTTACGCGATCTATATCAAGAAGTGATATTCGATCACAACCGCAATCCCCGTAACTTTCGCGTCATGGACGATGCCAATCGTCAGGTCGAAGGTTTTAATCCTTTATGCGGCGACCGCTTAACGTTGTTTTTGAAAATTGACGATGGCGTGATTAACGATGCCAGTTTTCAAGGTCAAGGTTGTGCGATTTCGACGGCTTCTGTGTCATTGATGACTGAAATTATCAAAGGCAAAACTGAAACCGAAGCGGAAACCTTATTTACCCAATTCCACGAAATGACGACCGGTAAATCCGAAGATATTCAGCTAGAAGCGATTGGTAAATTAGCGGTATTAGCTGGAGTTCGTGAATATCCAGCCCGTGTTAAATGTGCGACTTTGGCTTGGCATACCTTAGACGCGGCGCTGAAAAATCAAGCGCAATCAATCTCGACTGAATAACTCCCTGCGTGACTCAGTTTGCTAACAATTTAGCGGTCGTCTACAGCGACTCGTCTTTATTGACTGCCAGCGAAATTTTGGCAGCGCGTTTGGCGGTGCCATTGCTGGAACTGCAAAGTGTATACAAGGACAGCCAGCCAGATTTCTACCTGTGTTATCGCGATGACTGCTTAAAGCTGCTGGATCGGCAAACCTTGAAAAAAGGCGGCTTAATCGTCGAAGTCGATCCCCGTCCAGGCGAACAACATTCTTATCCAGCGCCCAAAAAGGATTTGCTAGCGCAAGCGGTCGGTAAAAAATCCAAAACCATCGTTGATGCCACCACAGGCTGGGCCCAAGACAGCTTGGCGATGTTTCGGATGGGTTATGAGATGCAATGTATCGAACGCTCACCAGTGATGGCGGCTTTGATTGAAGACGGTTTTCAACGCTTGGCGCAAAAAGACTGGGTGCAAAGTCGGCAGCTACAGCCACCAAAATTATTGGTTGGCAATGCGATTGAATTATTGCAGCAATTACCGGAAACACCGGATTGTATCTATGTGGATCCGATGTTTCCCGCTAAACGCAAAAAATCGGCCTTAGCTAAAAAAGCCATGACCGTGCTACGCGATATTTTGGGTGATGATGAAGATCGCGAGGATTTATTCGCTGCGGCTTGGCAAGCGACTGGCAAGCGGGTGGTAGTGAAAAGTCCTGATTATGCCGAGCCGATTGCTGGCAAGCCGACTGAAAGTTATCAAGGTAAATTATTGCGCTACGATGTTTATATCAAGTGAGGTAAGCCATGAGCGAATGGATAGATGTAATTGCTGAATCAGCGTTAGCTGAAGGTGAGCATGTGGTGGTCGATGTTGAAGGTGTTGATGTGGCACTGTTTAATTTATCCGGCCAGTTTTACGCGATTGAAGATGTTTGTAGCCATGACGGTACTGAAATCGCCAGCGGTGAATTAGATGGCGATGAAATTGTTTGTCCACGGCATGGCGCACGGTTTTGTGTGAAAACCGGTGCGGTAAAATGTGCGCCGGCTTATGAAGACATTGCTAGTTATCCGGTAAAAGTCGCTGATGGACGGGTGTGGATTGAGGCTGATTAAGCGGCTATCTCAAAAATTTAATAACTTAATGAATTTCATCTTATGCAACATCTAATCTGGAACATCGACCCAATTTTCATTGAATTCGGGTTTTTAAAAATTCGCTGGTACGGTCTGATGTTTGCTACCGGGTTTGCGCTGAGTTTTATGACTATGCAGTGGATGTATAAACGCGAAGGCAAAAATATCGAAGAGCTGGATACTTTGCTTTGGTATATGGCAGTGGCGACCATAGTTGGTGCCCGATTAGGGCATACCTTGCTTTATGATCCTGCCTATTACCTCTCCCATCCATTGAAAATCTTGGCTATTTGGGAAGGTGGTTTAGCCAGTCATGGTGCTGCGGTAGCGATTATTTTTGGCTTATATTTGTATGGTCGTAGAAGTGGCGATGGCTTTTTATGGTTATTGGACAGAGTCCCGATTCCCACTGCTCTGGCAGGTGCTTGTATCCGCGTAGGTAATTTTTTTAATTCGGAAATTTTAGGTACACCTACTGATGTCAGTTGGGGAGTGGTTTTTGCCCGAATTGATGATTTGCCGCGTCATCCAGTGCAATTATATGAAGCATTTAGTTACTTGATTGTTTATGGGGTTGCCCTGCAAATTTATCGAAAAACGCATGACAAAACGCTCAAAGGCTTGGTGTTTGGTTGTTTTCTTTGCATGATGTTTTTTGCTCGTTTTATGTTGGAATTTTTCAAAACTGAGCAGGCTATGTACGACAATGGTTTTATTTTAACTACCGGACAATTGTTGAGTATGCCATTTTTTATGGTTGGCTTAGGATTTATCATTTGGTCGATGAGAAACTATCGAGCCAAGCTGATAGGGTAATCGTTTATAATCACTAGCTTTTTTCTGCCGGATTGTTTCCGGTTTTGTGGTTGGATAGGCATCAATGCAAGAAATTAACCCAATTAAAAACAAGATTGCTGATTTGCGCGAACGCAGCGCTGGGCTAAAAATCTATCTGGATTTTGATAATAAAAGTGAGCGCTTGATTGAAGTGTTGCGTGAACTGGAAGATCCGGCGATCTGGAACAAGCCAGAACAAGCGCAAGCGATGGGTAAAGAACGCGCGATGTTGGAAGGCATCGTCAATACCATTATCGATTTAGAGCAAGGCTTGGCCGATGCCGAAGAATTGTTGGTGATGGCGGTAGAAGAAGAGGACGAAGAAACCGTCGATACCGTTGCCGCTGATCTTGAACAATACGAAGCGAAAGTCGCGGGTTTAGAGTTTCAACGAATGTTCTCCGGCGAAATGGACGCCAACAACGCCTTTTTGGACATTCAATCCGGCTCTGGCGGTACCGAAGCCCAAGATTGGGCGTCAATTATCGAACGGATGTATTTGCGTTGGGGCGAAGCAAAAGGCTTTAAAACTGAGTTAATCGAAGAATCACCGGGCGATGTGGCAGGGATTAAAAGCGCCACAATTAAATTTGAAGGCCCGTATGCGTTCGGTTGGTTGCGTACCGAAACCGGCGTACACCGTTTAGTGCGTAAATCACCGTTCGATTCCGGCAATCGCCGTCACACTTCATTTGCTTCGGTGTTTGTTTCACCAGAAATTGATGATGACATCGAAATCGACATCAATCCGGCTGATTTGCGAATTGACGTTTATCGTGCCAGTGGCGCCGGTGGCCAGCACGTTAACCGAACCGAATCAGCGGTGAGGATTACTCATAATCCTAGTGGCATTGTTGTGCAATGCCAAAGTGACCGCTCACAGCATAAAAACAAAGACACAGCGATGAAGCAGTTAAAAGCCAAGTTATATGAATTGGAAATGCTGAAACGCAACGAAGGCCAGCAAGCGGTTGAAGATTCTAAATCCGACATCGGTTGGGGTAGCCAGATTCGCTCCTATGTTTTAGACCAATCACGGATTAAAGATTTACGCACCAATGTCGAAACCGGTAATACGCAAGCGGTTTTGGACGGGGCATTGGATCAGTTTATTGAGGCGAGTTTGAAGAGCGGTTTGTAATCTTTCGTTAACGAGGAACCCTATGAAACACTTTGAGCGCATTACATTTAATCCAGTAGTGATGGGGGGTAAACCTTGTATTAGAGGTTTGCGTGTTACCGTCGGTACGATTGTGGGCTTGATTGCTTCGGGGCATAGTCGCCAAGATGTATTGGCGTTGTATCCTTACCTAGAAGCTGACGATATTACAGAGGCTTTAGGGTTTGCTGCTTGGCGAGCTGAAGAGATTGAACTTCCGCTTGCTGCAGCCTGAGAGTTTTGTTGGATTGATCTAGCGTAGTCTATTTGTTTTTCAGATTAATACTGTTCAATAAACTTATTTTGGAAGATGTACAAATAAAAGACATTTTCTCAATTTGCTAGTTAGTTAAGGCTTTTCCGTTCGTCCTCAGCTTGTCGAAGGATGATCGGAAAAGCCGAGTTATCCCCAAGAATCGCCGTTCATACTTCGACAACCTCAGTACGAACGGCTTTGGTGGCTAGGCAATCATAGGCTTGACGCTCATCAGTTTACTTTTTAACTAAATTTATTTTTTGACCAAAATCATCATGTCAGAACTCGAACACGACGAACAAGAACAAATTAAACAACGCCGCGAAAAACTAACCGCATTGCGCGAAGAAGGTATCGCTTTTCCAACCGACTTCCGTCGCAACGTAGTGGCGGGTGAATTACTGGCTGAATACGGCGAAAAAACCGAAGAAGAGCTATTAGCAGAGCCGATTCGGGTCAAAATCGCTGGTCGAATGATGACGCGTCGGGTGATGGGCAAGGCCAGTTTCTGCCATTTACAAGATATGTCGGGTCAGATTCAGGTTTACGTCTCACGCGATAACTTGCCAGAAGGTGTTTACAACGACCAGTTCAAAAAATGGGACATCGGCGATATTTTGGGCGCTGAAGGTACGCTGTTTAAAACCAAAGTCGGTGAACTTAGCGTTCGTTTAGACGATATTCGTCTGTTGACTAAAGCATTGCGGCCATTGCCAGAAAAATTCCACGGCATTGCTGATCAAGAAATCAAATACCGTCAGCGTTATTTAGATTTGATCATGAGCGACGACGCTCGCAAAACTTTTTTGATGCGTTCAAAAATCGTCGCTTATATCCGCGACTTTTTAACCGCCCGTCAATTTTTGGAAGTCGAAACCCCGATGATGCAAGTCATCCCCGGCGGTGCGACTGCGCGGCCATTTACCACTTTCCACAACGCTTTAGACATGGAGCTTTACCTGCGTATCGCCCCAGAACTGTATCTAA
>JBEGMT010000299.1:0-10488 GCA_041182925.1 Pseudomonadota bacterium
AGCCAAAAACTGGCGGCGGCAAACCCGCCAACGATAATCCCGACCAAAGGAAAATAGCGAACCGCATGATTCAGTTCATTTTCACTGCTGCCTGCCCAGCGAATCAACGGCAAGCGGGTGAAAAAGCATAAGGCGGTGAAAAATAAGCGTAGTTGATATGCCATTAATCTTGACGCTGGCTAACGCTGGCGCTATCAAACGAGGCCATTTGGTTGAGAAAATTCACCGCTGCTTGCAGGATAGGATAAGCCATCGCTGCCCCGGTGCCTTCGCCCAAGCGCATCCCCAAATCCAGGAGTGGATCGGCGTTTAATTCGCTCAGTAAACGGCTGTGTCCGGCTTCACCAGAACGATGACTGAAAACTGCATAGTCGATAATGGCAGGTTTTAAACGTGCGGCAACCAATAACGCTGTGGTGGCAATAAAGCCATCAATCAGTAACACTGCGCCTTGTTCAGCCGCTCCGAGCATGGCACCGACCATCATCGCAATTTCAAAACCACCCAAGCGGGCCAAGATTTTTAAAGGATCAGTGAGCGATGTTTGATGAAATGTCAGCGCTTGGTTGATGACGGCTTGTTTATGCAAAATCCCGGCATCATCTAGGCCTGTGCCGCGTCCTATACAGTCGGCAACTGGTAGCTGGCACAAAGCGCTCATTAATGCAGAGGCACTGCTGGTATTGCCTATTCCCATTTCGCCAAACCCGAGCACATTGCTACCTTGGGCGATTTCAGCTTGAGCTAACTCACGGCCACGACTCATCGCTAATTGACATTGCTCGGCGGTCATCGCGGCAGTGCGTAAAAAATTAGCAGTGCCATTGGCAATTTTGGCGTCAATTAAGCCGGTTTGATGGCTAAATTCAGCGTTTACGCCCGCATCAATCACCCGTAAAGCAATCTGATTTTGTTGGGCAAACACGTTAATCCCAGCGCCACCGGCTAAAAAGTTCAACACCATTTGGTAAGTCACTGCTTGTGGGTAGGGGCTAACGCCTTCAGCGGTAATCCCGTGATCAGCCGCGAATACTAAAATCACCGGTTTGTTTAAATTTGGCGATAGCGTTTGTTGGATTAAGCCGACTTTTAATGCCAGTGTTTCCAGCTTGCCGAGTGCGCCCAACGGCTTGGTTTTTTGGTCGATTTTGGCCTGTAACTGGCTGCGAATTGATGAGTCGGGGTGAGGAATATAAATGTCTGAAAGCATGAAAAGTGCTGGTTAGCCGAGGTAATAGCAAGCGTGTGTTTTACCGTAGTGTCGGCAGTGCGTCAAACCGCGGGTAGTGTTTTTGTTGCTAATCCGATACAATCGCCGCTCTTCTTTCAGGTGACTAGGTTGTTTTTCAACTTAGCTTAAACAGGAAGTTGGTGCGGTGATTAGCCCTTAATCATCAATGCCAACGCTGCCCCCGCAACGGTAAATAAGTAAAGAGCTGCGTTAACGCCACTGTGCATTTTGCATGGGAAGGTCGCAGATCAGGCCCCAAAGCCACTTATAAGCCCGGAGACTGGCCCGAGAGAGTATTCGAGACAGCGGAGGGCTGTTGGCGAAGGTTTGAGCCTGTCTCTTGCTATCTCGTTGCTAGTGTTTCCTCTGTCATTTTTTCAGCCATGCGCGGTGGGCGCAGAGGACAACATGCAAAAATCTTTATTCAGTTCATTATTGCTGGCTAGTGTCAGTACGTCTTTAAATGCTCAAGCGGTGAGCAGTGATGAAATTAATCTCCCCGAAACTTTAGTGACTGCAACCCGCAGTGAAACTGTGAAAAATGAGTTGGCGTCAGCTTCAACTGTTTATACCCGTGAGGATATTGAGCGCTTGCAAGTTAGAACTTTGCCGGATTTGTTGAAAAGTTCGGCTGGTTTGGATGTTGTGCAAAATGGTGGCTATGGGCAAAACTCCAGCGTGTTTATGCGCGGGACTAATTTTAATCATTTACTGGTATTAATTGATGGAATTAAAGCTGGTTCGGTAACATTAGGTTCTACTGCATTTGAGCTAATTCCGATTGAGCAAATTGAACGTGTTGAGATTGTTCGTGGGCCACAGTCTAGTCTATATGGTTCTGAGGCAATTGGTGGTGTTATTCAGATTTTTACTCGCAAAGGTAAGCAGACTGAGAAGCCAAGTATTTCTGTAGAGGCTGGTGGAGGTTCTTATGACACTCATCGAGAAGCAGGGAATATTAGTGGTCGTTGGCAGAATAGTTGGTATAACTTGGGTGTGTCGAATATCGAGAGTAACAGTTTTAGCTCTCAAGTTTTACCATCAGATCCTGATAGAGATGGGTATCGCAACACGGCCCTTAATGCACGCGTGGGGCATCGTTTTTTAAATGATTCTGAAATTGAAGCATTTTTTATGCATGCTGAAGGGCTTAATTATTTCGATAATCGTTCACCTAAAGAGAGCGAATGTAATGTAGGTGATCCTTCTTCTTATTGTGCTAATCAAAAACAGTTTGTTAATCAATTGGCTGGTGTGTCTTTGAGTCAATATTTCATGAATAATTGGCATTCAACATTGCGTTTCGGGCAAACTCGAGATGAAGCCAGTAATTTACTACCAACTGGAAAGTTTTATGAAAGTATAAATACAGCACGTTGGAATATTAGTTGGTTGAATGAGTTAATTTTTTCAGATCATCATAAAATCACAGCGGGAGCAGATTATTATTTTGATGAAGTAGACGGCTCTGCCCAATATCAAAAAAAATCTAGGTATGATGTCGGTTTGTTTGCTAATTTGCATAGTCGTATTTTTGATAATCACTTTTTAAACGCCTCATTGCGCTGGGATCAAAATCAAGCATTTGGTGATTATGTAACAGGTAATATTGGTTGGCGGTTTAATTGGTTACACGGTTTAAGTACTTTTGCTAATTTTGGTAATGCCTTTAAAGCACCAACATTCAATGATTTATATGCTCCAGTTTCTTGGGGGGGCGGTAATCCCAATTTAAAGCCGGAGTCTTCTAAATCCGTAGAGGTAGGTGTAGCAGGTGAGCATAAAGTTTTTAAATGGGAGCTGAGAGCGTATCATACTGATATTGATAGTTTAATTGCTTGGGCGCCTATAGATCCAAATGATGAATGGTCTAATTGGACACCAATGAATGTTAATAAAGCTCAAATTGATGGGATTGAAGCTGAAATTGGCACTCAGCTTTTGGGCTGGACGCATAAGTTAAACGGTAATTTATTAAGTCCTATAGATCGAGGAAATAATACCCGATTGATTGCTCGAGCTGATAAAACATTGTCTTATGATTTATTTCGGAATTTTGGCGCGATTGATTTAGGAGCACAGGTGATGGCTCAAAGCGCTCGTCTAAATGCGTCGGGTAAAGAAACTGCCGGCTTCGTCACCCTCGACTTCCGTACCGCCTATCACATCGACAAAAACTGGATGATTAGCGGCAAGCTGAACAACATATTAGATAAACACTATCAGACCGTTAGCAATTACAATATGGCCGATAGAAACTTTTTTCTTTCCATTCATTACAACAACTGAGTTTGCGGAGCATAACCTCATGAATTTGAAACAAACCTTAGCGATTAAGCCCAGCGCAATTGCCTTAATGGCTCTGATGGCGGCTACTCGCTTTGATCATATGGGCACAGCGATTGCTTTGCCTGATGCCTCTTTAGCGGTCTTTTTTCTAGCTGGCTTGTGGGTAGGTGGGCGTTATTGGTTCGCTGCGTTGTTAATCGAAGCGGCTGGCGTTGATTATTGGGCGATTAACCAGATGGCGGTCAGCGATTTTTGTATCTCGCCAGCCTATTTGTTTTTAATCCCTACTTACGGCGCCATGTGGTTGGCGGGTAAATACTGCCGTGCATTGCAAAGCCTGTCGATTCGTCATATTGCTCAGCAATTAATGGTTTTGGTAATGGCTACTTCGGCTGCGTTTGTGATTTCTAATGGTAGTTTCTATTTATTGTCAGACAAAATCGCCGAACAGTCTTGGGCACAGTACACAGAAATTTTCAGCACTTACTACCCAGCTTATTTAAGTTCTACCGTAGTGTATGCGGTATTGATTTTGGCGGCGGTTACTCTTGTTAAAGCCTTGCTTGCCGATAAAAGCAAACAAGTTCAAATCTAAAAATCCTAAAGGGTGGGCATTTTTTGTCCACCCTTGTCTTTTGATCTAATCAATTTGTTGTTTATTTAAGCTGTAAAGTCAGATTCAGGGTTTACAAACCAGACGACCGGTCGCATAATCGTGCCATGACAACAGATAGTAAACAACTCAAAAAACAAAAATTGCTTGAACAAGGCGTCACGCTATTGCTGGAAAAAGGCTATCACGCTACCGGTTTAAAGCAGATTCTGGATACGGTACAAATCCCCAAAGGCTCGTTTTACACCTATTTTGATAGCAAGGAACAGTTCGCGGCAGAGGCCATTAATCACTACATTGAACCGTTTATTTTGCGTTTATCGGCGCATTTGCAGAATCCAGAGCTAGACGGTTTGGCGGCTTTAAAAGCCTATTACAGTGAATTAATTGCTGAAGTTGCTGAAACTGGTTTTAAAGGCGGTTGTTTGTTGGGAAATCTGATGGGCGAAATCGGTGATACCAGTTCATTATGCCGTGATGCCTTGTTAAATGCGGTAGCGCGTTATAGCGATTTACAGAAAGTCGCTTTGCAGCGAGGTCAACAACAAGGTAGTGTTCGTGTTGATCGTTCGGCGCAAGCAATGGCTGATTTGATGTTGAACGGCTGGCAGGGGGCGTTGTTAAGGATGAAAGTCGAGCAATCGGTAGCACCGTTACAAGCAGTTTGTCAGGATTTGTTGGATGATTATTTTTTAGTCAGATAGCGATGTGTTTTAGTTGTGATAGGGGATTAGCTTGCCAACTATATCAATGTTTTATGGAATTTTTATTCGTATGTATTTTGCTCCCGGCGAACATCCGCCGCCGCATTTTCATGTTTATTATGGCGAGTATACCGCTACGGTCGACATAAGAACTTGTGAGTTGATTGAAGGCATTTGCCTAGTAAGCAATTAAAACTGGTTTTGGCTTGGGCTGTCTTGCACCAAGAAGAACTCATGAATGATTGGGATCTGGTCATGAATGGTCAAGAGCCGTTGAAAATTCAACCTTTACAATAAGAGGAAAGCTTATGTATCCAGCAGTAAAAACGGTCGCGCCCAGAGAGAATTATACGCTTGATATTACCTTTAATAATGGTGAGGTCGGGCTATTGGATATGAAGCCTTATTTAGATTTTGGGGTATTTACGCGCATTAAAAATTATCAATGTTTTGAAAAAGTCTTTGTGGCTTTCGATACCATTGAATGGGAATCCGGTGCTGATCTTGATCCCGAATTTGTGTACCAAAAATGCGAAAAATTAGTTTCATAATTGTTTAGATTTTTTAGTTAGTCATTTTTATCTTTAATCTCGGGGGGAGATTCTATGATGCATAAACTTACTGCCTTTAGCGCAGCCTTTTTACTCAGTTTCAGCAGTTTATCGGCACTGGCTGACGAAACCTGTGCCTCGCCGTACATGGCGAAAATTACCGGTCAGGAAGACTTTGTTTATATCTGGACTTTAGGCGCAGAAGGCGTCGGTGATGAACAAGATAAATTAGTCACCGTTGCCGTTAATCCACAATCAGCCCAGTACGGCAAAGTGATTAACAGTTTGTCCGTCGGTGGCCGTAACGAAGCCCACCATTCGGATTTTACCGACGACCGTAAATTCTTATGGGCGGGTGGTTTAGATAGCAGCAAAATCTTTATTTTTGATGTCGCCACTGATCCAGCTAAACCTAAACATACCAAAACCATTACCGATTTCGTCGCTAAAAGCGGTGGCGTAGTTGGCCCGCATAGCATGTATGCTTTGCCAGGTCGGATGTTGATTACCGGCTTATCCAATAATAAAGACCATGGTGGCCGTACCGCGATTGTCGAATACAGCAATGCCGGCGATTACATTGCTACTTATTGGTTACCGACCGACAGCAATCTACAAAGTGCGATTAAGTCCGGTAAATATGCCGATGGTTACAACTACGATGTTCGCGCTTTGCCGCGTAAAAATTTGATGCTGACTTCATCGTTTACCGGTTGGTCAAACTACATGATGGATTTCGGCAAAATGCTAGGCGATGCTGAAGCGATGAAGCGCTTTGGTAGCACTGTGGTGCAATGGGATTTACACACGCGCCAACCGAAAAAAATCTTTGATGTTCCCGGTTCGCCGTTAGAAATTCGTTGCGCTTGGGCAGAAGAGCATAATTATTGTTTTACCACCACCGCTTTGACTTCAAAAATCTGGCTGATTCACCAAGACCAACAAGGTGAATGGCAAGCTAAAGATGTCGCAGATATTGGCGAGCCAAGCAAAGTGCCGTTACCTGTTGATATTTCAATTTCTAGCGATGACAAAACTTTGTGGGTTAACACCTTCATGGATGGCAAAACGCGCGCTTTCGACATCAGCGATCCAATGCAACCTAAACAAGTTTTTGAGCAAAAAATTGGTGCTCAAGTGAATATGGTGTCTTCAAGTTGGGATGGTAAGCGCTTGTATTACACTTCATCGCTATTGGCGAATTGGGACAAAAAAGGCGCGGATAATGAGCAGTTTTTTAAGGCCTATAGCTGGGATGGCGAGCATTTAACTGAGCAATTTTCGATTGATTTCACCAAAGAAAAATTAGGTAGAGCCCATCAAATGCGGTTTGGAGCGTATGCTTTGTATGGAAAACAAATAGCTAAGTAATTTGTTAATTTCGACTAACTCCCGCTAACGCGGGAGTTAGTTTGAGAAGGTTTATTTTGCTAAATTAGTTTTAATGGTTTTTTGTAGTAAATCGGCCAGTTTTGCGGCGTCATTAGTACCAATGTCTTCTGCTCCGTCTTGGAGTTTTTCGTTGCTTTCCAATTTATCAATATGAACGCCTGTAATTTTGCTGTCTTTGTCTAAAGTCAGGGTGTATTCAGATTCGCTACTACCAAATAGTGAACTAATTGAACTAATAAGACCCTCACCCTTGGTTTCTTGTCCAGCTATATAGCGAACTCGAATTTTGCCTTCGGCTTGTTTTTTTTCAATCACTTCAATTTCAGCTAATTGCAAGCCATGGTTAATTAAATCCCAAGCACGATCGAAGCGGGTTTTTAGTTGCAATACGGGGTGTTGATCATCACCAGTGATATAAATCAGTTTATCTAAATCGCTCGTTGATTTTGTGTCACTGTTACTGGTTGATGTGGAGGAAGCACTGCCACGCGATGATTTAACTGGGGCACTAGTATTACGCTCAATGGCTAATGTCGGTGGCATTTCCAAATGCTTAATATCGCGGTATTTTTCAGGGCTATCAGCACATGCTACAACAAGTAAGCTTAAACATAGCAGGCTAAAGGCGTTGATTTTACTCATGATAATTACTCGCAAAAATAACGACGATGCTCAAGCACAGGGAAAGATGCACGGGTTTTTTCTAAACGCACTTTATCAATGTCGCCACTGACAAAGCCGGCACCGGTTTTATAACAATCTAATACCACGCCCCAAGGGTCAACGATCATACTGTGACCATAAGTTTGGCGGCCGTTTTTGTGGAAACCACCTTGATTTGGCGCAATTACATAGCTCAAGTTTTCAATCGCTCTCGCTCTTAGCAACACTTCCCAATGAGCAGCACCGGTTTTGGCGGTAAACGCTGACGGGATAACGATAATGTCTAAATCGCGGCGAGTGTTGGGGCGGAAAAACTCAGGGAAACGCAAGTCATAACAAATCGCGATGCCCAATTTGCCAAACGGTGTATCGACGACACAAGAATCGCTACCGGCTTCGATAGAATCAGATTCACGATATTCTTCGCCGCTATCTGGCACGCTGACATCAAATAAATGGACTTTGTCGTAACGGGCGACACGTTGGCCTTGGGCATTGATGACTAAGCAAGCAGCGCGAACTTTGTTCGGATTGTCGCCAAAAATTGGGATGGTGCCGCCGACTACCCAGACCCCATATTTTTTAGCAACATTGGTCAAAAAGTCTTGGATTGGACCTTTACCGTCTTGTTCACCAACTTTGACTTTATCAAATTCATTCATGCCCATGATGGCAAAATTTTCTGGTAAGGCCACCAGCTTAGCGCCTGCTTTGGCGGCTTCGGCGATGAGTTTTTCAGCTTCGAGGAGGTTGGCACTAACTTGAGGGCCAGAAGCCATTTGAATGGCGGCGCATATCGTCATGGGTGTTCTCTTAAATGCTAACGGGAAAAGGCTGTTTTATTTCAGCCAGTTAAAATCAGTTGGACCGTGCCAAGTTTTATTCAGTATGCCATCGCGGTCCCGCGTTGGCGTTACTTCCAGATCACCCCATTGCCCCGTCACTTTATATTCGGAACCAAAAAAGTAACCTTCTTGGTAGTCATTGGTAATCACCTCGGTGACAACCGCTGCGATACCGCCGACGATTGTACCAGCAATGGGTAAAGCGTCGGAACTCTTGGGAATCACAGCAATTCGATTATCCAAGGTTTTATCCGTTAGATTTGCGGTACCAATCACTTTCATTTTCGCAGAAACGGCATCAACCAATAAATTATCAGTATAAGCCAAGCCATTATTGATTTTAAGGTTGCCTGTGATGGCGTTAAAAGCCAAGCCTTGACGGTAAATGTCGCTAAAATCAAGGCTCAAGCGTTTAACCCATTGTTCCATCGCTAATAAACCTAACAAACGCCCAAATCCCGGTTCGATGCTGGAAATTCGGCCATCAGTCAGTTTGACTTGTAACTCACCATTGAGCTTGGCCAATGAAAACTGGTGCGGTGCGCCTAACCAACCACCGTTAAAGTTCAGTTCGGCATGAGTTTCTTTAAAGTCGTCGCTAAAACCGAGATTGCTCAAAAATTGCCCAAAGCCGTTCATGCTTAAATTGCCGTTGACTTGGGTGCTAGTGCCGTTCAATTGTTTAATCCAGTGCGCGGTTAAATCGATATTTTTGCCTGCACCGCTAAGTTTGATTTTTTTGAAGTAAATGCCGTTGGTTAAGCGCTCGGTTTGCAGTTTGAGTTTGCCGAGATTGACCTTACGCCACAGCACTTGTTGGCTATCAATATCGATCAAAGGTAACTCATTGATGGCTTGTTCGGCACCATCCAGATTTAGTGAGCTCATCGCTGATAAATTGATGTTATCCATTTCCAATTTAATCCGTTCGCTACCGCCGAATTGATCAGGAATGCTGATCCGACCATTGGCAAATTCGCTGTTAATAATCCCATTCCAGGTTTGGTTGCTGTGTTGAAAATGACATTGCAGCGCACCAAGATTTTGGCCTTGCCAAACCACTTGATTACTATCTAGTAAGACTTCTCGCAGTTTCGGCCAATTGCTTTCGTTGTTATCGAAAGCCGCCATCGCTTCCGCTAATTTAAAGCTGGGTTGTTTGATTTCAACCTTTAACCCCGATTGATAAATACTGTTAGCTGGGTTGCCACCAATCACAATATGTCCCGAATACAAGCTGGTTTTTTGGCTATCGATTAATAAGGCAGCGTGTAAATTAGTACCGTATTGCACCGCTAATGGCAGTAAGTTTTGATCATCAAATTGAAATTGCAACTGTAGTGCTTGTTGCTGTTCAGCGGTTTTGGCTAATAAGTCATTGCCGGTGATATTTAGCCCTTGTAGGTTACTATTGATGGTTAGGATGTTGGCTTGGTTGTCGGCACTAGGAATTAATAAATCAGCTTGATAATTAAAATGGCCTTGCGCCATATCAGTAGGCAAGAAATTGAATTGTTTTTGCAAATTGCTATAAGTGGTGGTGCCGTTAATCACTAAGTGGCTGTTATTGCTATCACCTTTCATTTCAGCCTGAATCGGATAACCTAAGGTTTTGGCGGTTAGACCTTTGCTACTGACGCTATCTTCGGTAAAAGTTAAGGTGCCGTTGATATTTTCGATAGGCAAGTTGACCGATTTTAAAGTCATCCGTGCGTTGTTTAAATTGGCATCAACTTTGGCGTGTACTGGATCGTTTTCTTCATAAGGCAGTTTCAAATCCAAGCTAATTTGGGCGTTGCCTTCGCTTTTTGCCATTTTGACCAATGAATCGACATTTTTATGCAATGGGCCTTTTTGCAGGAAGAGCAGGGCATTATTCACTTGGCTTTGTAATTCGCCGTGTACCAAAACTTCTGAGCTATTGGCTAAATCATTAATGCCGACAATCGCGTGTTTGATCCCGACATTTTCACTGCGGCCTTCGTGGATAGAGACTAGTAAATTTTCAGCTAGAAAATCCACTGTGGCATAGAGGTCTTGCAAATGCGGCCAGTCTTCGTTGAATTGCAGTTCGCCATTGCTGATGGTGAACAAAGTTTCAAATCGGCCTTCGCCGTGACTGAACGGAAATTGATCCAGATTGCCGTCTACAACTAATTCACCCTCGTTAATTTGTCCGGCAACAAACGCATCATCAAGC
>JBEGMT010000300.1:0-3968 GCA_041182925.1 Pseudomonadota bacterium
AGCTAATGGACTTGTCAGCAACAATAGAATTAAGCGTGTTATCACTTTCATTTTTTGACCCTCTCCAATACACTTTTGCCGCATGTTATCACTCAATGTCTTGTATTTGAGTGTTCCATCCCAACTATAGACTCATTAACCATCACACAGGATTTTTTGCTATGAAACGAATATTTTTATTTTTGGCGACCAACATCGCCATTATGTTGGCAATCAGCATACTGTTTAACGTGCTCGGCATTAAAGGTGCTTTGGACGCGCAAGGCGTTAATCTCAACTTGGAAGGCTTATTGGCGATGTCAGCGGTGATCGGTATGACCGGTTCGGTGATTTCCTTGTTGATGTCAAAATGGTCGGCTAAAAATGCCATGGGAGTCCATGTGATTGAACAACCGCAAAACCAAACCGAACAATGGTTGGTCAGCATGGTGGCAAAGCAAGCCCAACAAGCAGGCATCGGTATGCCGGAAGTGGGGATTTTTGATAGCCCTGATCCAAATGCTTTTGCCACAGGCGCGAACCGTAATAGTGCGTTGGTGGCGGTGAGCACCGGTTTATTGCATCGGATGAATGCCGATGAAGTTGAGGCGGTCGTCGGTCACGAAATTAGCCACGTTGCTAATGGCGATATGGTGACGATGGCATTGATGCAAGGCGTGGTGAACACTTTTGTTTATTTCTTCGCAACCGTGATTGGTTATGTGGTCGATCGGGTGGTGTTTAAAACCGAACGCGGTTATGGCCCAGCTTATTACATCGTGCAAATGATTGCTCAAATTGCC
Source organism: Pseudomonadota bacterium (assembly GCA_041182925.1). GTDB lineage: Bacteria > Pseudomonadota > Gammaproteobacteria > Methylococcales > Methylomonadaceae > Methylomonas. The sequence continues at coordinate 783 of JBEGMT010000300.1, forward strand.
TTGTCGATTTTGGCGTCAATGCTTGTGATGTGGTTCTCGCGTCATCGTGAGTTTCATGCTGACGCCGGTGGTGCTAAATTAGCCGGTCGTGAAAAAATGATTTCGGCTTTGGAAGCTTTACAACGCGCTCATGAGCCTAGCCAATTGCCAGGTGAATTGGCAGCATTTGGGATTAATGGTGGCGGTGTGCAACGTCTATTTATGAGTCATCCGCCATTGGAAGAGCGGATTGCGGCTTTGAGAAATGCGCGTTAATGGTGGTTCATTTTCCCATCTGCCGCGCCGAGCACCGAAGCTTTTGCTGGGAATAGCCCTTTAGGGTCGCCGCAGGGATGCGGCGAGTTGGCAAAGGGACAGGAAGTCCCTTTTGCCAACCCCCAGCAAAAGCTTCGGAGCGCAGGATGCAAGCGGCGGTCGGGTGGCCTTTTCTTTGGTTACTTTCTTTTGGTCAAGCAAAAGAAAGTAACTCGCCTGTCGGTGCGACAACCGACATCAAAATAAGCCTCGCAACGCGAATCCTTAGTTAAAGTGAGCTTCTAACCTTTCCAATTCAGCCAGCGTATTTACATTGCTAAAAATTTGCGCTTGCTGACTAAAATCTACTTGATTGACCCGATGTTGAAAAATCCAACTTTGCAAACGCCGTTCCCCCCTAACTAAATAAGCTTGCAAACTGGCTTTTAGCTCGGTTCTGATGGCTAAAAATACCGGATGCAAGCGTTCACCGTCATAAGCCACCGCAATATCAAATTGCTTAGTTAAGCCGTCTAACAATTGTTGCAGATGAGCTGCGGTAAATAAGGGGGAATCACAGGGCAAGACCAGCAAAATCTCGGCGTCTAAATAATCCATCGCTGCTAAAATCCCCGCTAATGGGCCGTCGAAGTCGTCGTTAGCATCGCTAATCACTGGATATTGCCATTGCTGATAAATCGCCTGATTGCGGTTGGCGCTAATCACAACTTGATCAGTGACTGCCGCTAAAGCCGCAATCGGATAACTGACTAAAGGCCGTTGTTTAAATAGCACCAAGCCTTTATCGTGTTGCTGCATTCGCCGTGCTTGGCCACCGGCCAACACCACGCCACTGACTTTGTTTTGATCGCTCATAATGATAAGCTTTGCCTATGTTAAATCGAGTCGCCATTTTCGCAAGCCTACCGCTGATTGCAAGCTGTGCTTCACAGCCCTTGCCTATCCATCAAGAGCTGGTAACTTATTATCAGTTAGAAACCACAAAACCTTATGACGAAGTATTAGCGGAAACTGAAGTCGCTATTGCTGAACATAATTTCCGTATTACTGGTCATAGTCGCGTCGGTAAAGTGATACGTGAACGCGGTGCTGAAAATTTTCCAGAGTATGACACCATTCAGTTTTGTAACTTAACACTAGCAAGACAGGTACTGGAGATCAGTCCGTTGGCGATAGGTTATATGCCATGTAATGTGGTGATTTATCAAATGAACGGCAAAACTATTATCAGAACCCATCTCTTGCCGGAAAATACTGATAATCCCGAATTGAATAAATTTGCAGTAGAAATGAACCCGCAGCTAAAACAGATTGTCGAGTTTGCTGCCGAACATTAACTTTATAAACTTTGATTACCTTATGAAAAAAACCTTGCTTTCAACCCTTGCAGCGGTTGCCTTATTATCGGGTTGTGCGACAACTCAAGAAACCAATTCCGCTGATAACCAAGCGACCGAAACTAAAGCCTTAGTCAATGATTTTCCGACTCGTGATCGGGTTGATTATGTCTTGGAATGTGTGGCTAAACACGGTGGTTTAACTTATATCAATCAATACGCTTGTGGCTGCAAAATCGATAAAATTGCCGAAAAATTAAGCTTTGAAGAATACGATGCGGCGAGAACGTTTGGTCAAATGCAAAAAACCCCCGGTGAAGCGGGTGCCGCTTTCCGCGATCCACAACAGTCAAAAGATTTGCGCGGCAAATTAAAAGACGCTGAAACGGCAGCAGAAAAAGCCTGTTTCGTTCAATAAGCATTTTTGATTAGTCACTAGGGCGGAATTGCCGCCCTTTTTTTAGCCTATTTTATAGTTCTGATGTTTAAAACCCTCGCTTCCCTGCCTAATGCAAAACTGCGATTAACTATCTTGGTTTTGTTAACTTTAAATTCATTGCTTTATGCCTTAATGGGTAGTTTTATCAGCGCGATTGATTCGTTTGCTTGGTTGGCTCTATTGCTGTCTTTTGAATTAGAAACTGCCGCAGCACCTTTGCCGTTTGACGACAGCCGCTTACATCAAATTCGCAATGGTTTAATTGCGGTAATTGTTATCGTCACCTTGGGTTATTTATTCAGTGGCGATATTTTCAACCTGATAAATTCTGGCCTTTGGTTAGGCTTGCTGGCTTTATTAGAAATTGAAGTCCGTGATCCTGATAAGGTTCGTGAAAATCGCATGAAAGTGGTCGCCGCCTCTTTTGTGATATTTGCCGGACTAATTGCCATGGTCATCGTTTGGGGATGGCTGGGCAGTTGGCTAGATGCGTTTAATGCAAGTCTGTGGATTTTTGCCTTTGCTTTGATAGAGGTCGATATTTTTCGTTTTCTACGACTTCGCTAATTTGCCGAAACGTCAGATTGATACGCGCTTGCTTCGGCTTGCGCGTCTTCGGCAATTCATGTCGCCAATGATGCTGTAACTCGCCCGCCATAATCAATAAATCACCGTGATTCAATTCAATATCCAGTTTGTAACCGCTGTCAGGATGCTTAAATCTGAGCAAGCGTGTTTCACCAAAACTTAATGAAGCGATCGTTGGATTTTGACCTAATTCTTTTTCATCATCGGCATGACAGCCCATTGAATCGCGACCATCGCGATATAAATTGGCTAACACGCTGTTAAATGATTGCGAGCAAACCGATTCTAATTCTTGTTTTAACTGGCTTAATAACGCTGTCCAAGGCAGTGGTTGATGAGTAACCCCAGAATATCGGTAGCAGGCTTGTGAATCGCCATACCAAGCCATCAATCTGGGCACGGTTAAAAGTCGGCCATAAATAAACAACTGCTCTGACTGCCATTCAATCCCCGTGTTTAGTTGTAGATAATAGTCATCCGCCACGACTTTGGAATAGAAACCGCGTAGACAATATAGCTGACCATCAAATGGCACTAAGTTTTCAGTTTTATCAAAATTTAGCATGA
>JBEGMT010000301.1:0-3526 GCA_041182925.1 Pseudomonadota bacterium
GTCCAACCTTCCGGCCATTGATCTCTGGGTTTTAGTGTCACAATCGGCGTCGATTCATTTTGGCTTTGCGGATCTGCGGGGCTTTCACCACGACCAACTCCGCTGACCACATTTTTAACCCCCGGAATCTCCATCAGCATTTTCATCGCTTGCATTTCGACATGAATACTTTCATCCAGTGAAATATTCGGCACCCGATTAATCGCTGGCACAATCGAACCTTCTTTCATTTCGGGAATAAACGAGGTGCCTAAAAACGGCAATAAACCTAAAGTGGTGATGAACACACCAACCGCTAAGCCTACTACTTTCAAGCGATGCAGCATGGCCCAATTTAATAAGCGCAGGTAAAACGCCTTTAAATAGGCGATGAGTTTGGTGTCATGTTCGCCTTGATGACCTTCGAGAAAAAAACTACACAACACCGGTGACAAGGTTAGCGACGCCACCAAAGACACTAGCAAAGCAATCGCAATGGTATAAGCCAACGGTGCAAACATTTTGCCTTCCATACCTTGCAAGGTCATTAAAGGCAAAAACACCAGAATAATGATGCCAACACCAAACAAAACTGGTGTCGCCACTTCTTGGGCTGCGGTCATCACCACTCGAACCCGACTAGTGGTGCGGCCTTTGCGTTCGCCCAATAAACGAAAAGCGTTTTCGACCACCACCACCGAACCATCGACCATTAAACCAATCGCAATCGCCAAACCACCCAAAGACATTAAATTGGCAGAAAGTCCTAGTTGATTCATGGCGATAAAGGTCACCAAAGGCGTGACAATCAAGGTACTCACCACAATTAAACTGGAACGCACATCACCCAAAAATAAAAACAGCACCACAACCACCAAAGCAATCCCTTCCAGCAATACTTTGGTGACAGTATGCAAAGCAGCATCGACTAAATCACTACGGTCGTAATAGGCAACAATTTTCAGGCCATTCGGGAGCATGGCTTTGTCATTAATTTCGCTGACGCGCTGTTTAATCCGGCTCACCACTTGTTTGGCATTACCGCCGCGCAACATCATCACAATCCCACCAACCGCTTCGGTATCACCGTTTTTGATGACTGCACCAGCCCGCACTTCATTACCAATGGTTACTTCGGCAACATCATGAATATGCACCGCGACGCTGTTTTGTTCTTTCAAAACAATATTGGCAATATCGTCCAAATCATTAATCAAACCAACGCCACGAATCAGATATTGCTCGGCATAATGCGGCAATACACCGCCACCGCTATTGGCATTATTCCGCGCCAGTGCGTCAAATACTTCAGCAAGGGAAACTCGGTAATGATGCAATCGATCCGGATTAACCAACACTTGATATTGTTTAACGTAACCGCCTTGCGAGTTGATTTCTGCCACCCCAGGGATGCCACGTAATAAAGGCCGCACCACCCAATCTTGCACTTCTCGGCGTTGTTGTAGCTCTTGGGCGGTTAATACTCTTGAGCCGTCATCCTCTCGATCTAAGGTATATTGATATACCTCACCTAAGCCAGTGGAAACAGGGCCTAGCACCGGATTTACCCCCATTGGCATCTGTTGTTTGACTTCAATCAAGCGTTCCATCACTAACTGCCGTGCAAAATAAACATCGGTACTATCGGTAAAAACCAAAGTAATCAGTGATAAACCATTTTTGTTTAAGGAACGCATTTCCTCCAACCCCGGCAAACCCGCCATAGCGATTTCCAGCGGCACGGTCACTAACCGTTCCACTTCATCCGGTGAACGGCCAGTGGCTTCGGTGGCAATTTGTACTTGAATATTGGTGACATCGGGAAAAGCATCGACTGATAATTGCTGTACCGCTCTGATACCAAACAAAGTTACCGCTACCGCCAACACCGCAACTAAAACTCGCTGCTGTAAAGCCAATTCAATCAAGCGATTCAGCATGATTTACTCCAATGTACTACGTAGACGTTCGTTATTGAGATGAAATGCGCCACTGGTAACAATCCGCTCACCGACTTTCAAACCCGACAATAACGCGCGTTGATGATTTTCTTCTCGCCCTAAGCGTACTAAGCGCAATTCAAATTGGCTAGGCGCAGTTTCAACGAATACATAATCTTGATCGTTTTCCCTGACCACCGCCTGACTCGGTATCACCAAAGCTTGCGAACCGGGTTTGCTGATTTTTAATCGAGCTAACATTTGTGGTTTGAACAAACGATCTGGATTGGCCAAAGCCATTCGCACCGTGACTGTACGGGTTTCGGGATTGACCATATCGGCGACATAAATCAATTTGCCGCTGACTTCTAACTCCGGCAAAGCAGGGATTTCAGCTTGGACTTGGTCACCTTCTCTCGCCCAATACGCTTGCTGTTCTGGCACCTCGGCAACTAGCCATAATTTTGATAAATCAGCCACGGTGTAAAGACTGTCAGTCGGTTGCACTACTTGACCAATAGCAATATTGCGCTCAATCACCACCCCTTCGATACTGGTAGTAACGGGGGAAAAAGAGTGGATATTGCGTTGGCTGGCTAAGCGTTTTAAATCCGCTTCATTCATTCCCATTACTCGCAATTGGTCAGCTGCAGCGCGTAAATCGACATCGGCCTCGGTTAAAACGGCTTGGCGTTCTTGTAATTCGGCCTGAGATAACACGCCACTATCCATCAGGCGTTCGGCACGTTTAACGGTGACTCGACGCAGATTAACTTGTGAACTGGCTTTGAGATAATCCGATTGGGCTTTGCCTAGTTCGGTGCTATTAAGTAATGCTAATCGCTGACCTTTTTTCACCGCTTGCCCCAGCATCGCATTAATTTCGGTGACGCGTCCGGTAACCGTTGCACCAATACGGGCTACTTTAGTTTGATCGAGTTCAATTCGAGCGGATATAGCCAAGCTATCACGAATTTCACTACTTTTTACCTCTTCAACGCTCAGCAGTTTCAGCAAAGCGGGTGAGGCTTGCAAACTACTATTAATTTGGGCGGGGGCTGTCGATACAACCCCTGCTAAGGCTAAGCCGATTACCATGCCAATGGTTTTCATCTTTGGCTGCCTGATTAATTTCATGGTTTGTTTCCTATTAAAATTAGGGAGAAGCAAATTAATGTTTAAAGTTTTTAGGCAATAACCATGCCGTTTATCGACCTTGGCTATATTGATACTTAAATTTACGTTTTAACAACCCCGTCGGTTCATCGGGAATCCGTTTTAATAATTGTTGATCGGCTCGGTTTAGCTCAGGCTTTTCACTGGTTTCAGGGGCTGATTTAGCTTCGGCTTGTTGCGGCTCATCGGCAGGTTTTTGATCCGGCTTTGCTTGCTGTTCAGGCTGTGATTCTGATTTTTGCTCCTCAGACTGATTTTTTTGCTCAGTTTGCTGATCGCTTTTTTGCGATTGATCAGCGGGTTTTTGTTCGCTATCTGACTTGGATTTATCTTGCTCAGATTTAGATTGTGATGAATCTTGTCGCTGCTGTTGCTGCTGATCTTTTGATGGTTGTTGCTCAGATTTTTGTTCCTGCAATTTCTTTTCAACC
>JBEGMT010000302.1:0-8146 GCA_041182925.1 Pseudomonadota bacterium
CCCGAATATCAAATAAACCCAACGCTTGACGGAGTTTGTCGGTGATATGGCGGTCGGCTTGGCTGGGTTCGTTGATGCCGGATGGATGATTATGAGCAAAAATCACCGCTGCGGATTGATGAAATAAGGCCCGCTTTGCTACCTCTCTTGGATAGACGCTGGCGCTGTCGATGGTGCCGCGAAATAACTCTTCCCAAGCAATTACCCGATGTTGATTGTCCAAAAATAAACAGGCGAAAACTTCGTAACTGTAGCCACGTAATTGTGAGCAGAGAAAAGCACGGGTGATTTCTGGGCTGGTGAGCGCATTCCCGCGCTTCAGAATTTCGGCAAAATGCCGGCGAGCCATTTCCAAGATGGCTTGAACTTGGGTGTATTTAGCCACACCAAGTCCGTGGCTTTGACAAAATCGATTTTGATCCGCTGCCAGCAACGCTTGTAAAGAACCAAATTCGCTGATTAAGTCGCGAGCCATGTCCACCGCCGATTTACCGGCTACCCCAACCCGCAAGAAAATCGCTAACAGCTCGGCATCGGTTAACGCACCAACGCCACGTTGCAACAGTTTTTCTCGTGGACGCTCATCTTCAGGCCAGTCTTTAATACTCATCATCACTCCAAATTTATGCAAAAAACCGTCTAAAGCGTAGAAGTGAAAGGGGGTTTTTGCCATAATTGCCACCTGCAATTTTCTGTCACGCTGATTGAGCGTGATCACTTATCCCTCCAGCATTTGGATATAGCCATTAATAAGCGAATTTTATTAGCTGTCTGCGGCGGTATTGCTGCTTACAAATCAGCCGAATTAGTGCGATTACTGCGCAAAAGTGGTGCCGAAGTTCGGGTGGTGATGACCGAAGCCGCGCAACAGTTTGTTACTCCCCTAACCTTTCAAGCCTTAAGTGGTCATGCGGTGCATACCGCTTTGCTTGATCTCAGCCAAGAGCAAGCAATGGGGCATATTCATTTGGCGCGTTGGGCGGATTGTTTAGTGATTGCCCCAGCCAGCGCTGATATGTTGGCAAAACTCGCCCACGGCTTAGCGGACGATTTATTGTCTACTTTATATCTAGCCGCCGAATCTCCGGTTTTTGTTGCCCCAGCGATGAATCAAGCCATGTGGCACAAGCCTGTCACCCAAGAAAATGTCGGCAAATTAAAACAGCATGGTGTGATATTCATTGGCCCCGAAAGCGGTGAGCAAGCCTGTGGTGAATTGGGTTTTGGTCGCATGAGCGAGCCAGCGGCGATTTGCGATGTTTTGTTAAACCGTTCCAATAATTGCGCATTGCAAGGGGTTAATGTCTTGATTAGTGCTGGCCCCACCCGTGAACCACTCGATCCTGTGCGCTTCATCAGCAATCGTAGCTCAGGCAAAATGGGTTACTCGCTGGCGCAGGCGGCACTTGATGCTGGGGCTAATGTGACTTTGGTCAGTGGTCCGGTGCAATTAACCGCTCCTGCTAAAGCCAAATTGATCAAGGTTGAAACGGCTTTAGAAATGCACGATGCCGTGATGAGCCAAATTGCCAGCACCGATATTTATATTGGTGCCGCGGCAGTTGCCGATTACCGTGCCGCGCAAGTTGAAGCGAAAAAAATCAAGAAACAGCAAGACGATAATTCGGTGATTCATTTACAGAAAAATCCCGATATTGTTGCCAGCGTCGCCAATTTAGCCAATAAACCGTTTACGGTGGGCTTCGCTGCCGAAACTGATGAGCTTGAAAACTACGCACTCGGCAAATTGCGTAGTAAAAACCTAGATTTAATCGCAGCCAATTATGTCGGCCAAGCCGAAGGTGGCTTTGATAGTGATCGCAACGCTTTGTCTGTCTATTGGGCTGATGGTCAACGCCATTTAGCGATGACTGATAAACAGCAATTAGCCGCCCAATTAATGAGTTTAATTACCGAGAAATATCATGAAAAAAATCCAACTTAAACTGCTAGACCCTAGACTGGGCAGCGAAATTGCCCTGCCAACTTATGCCACTGATGGCTCGGCGGGCTTAGATTTACGCGCTTGTTTAGAGGCTGCGGTGACGATTAATCCCGGCGAAACTTTGTTAATTCCCACTGGTTTAGCGATTTACATTGGCGATCCAGAGCTGGCGGCGATATTGTTACCCCGTTCTGGTTTAGGCCATAAACACGGCATCGTCTTAGGAAATTTGGTGGGTTTAATCGACTCGGATTACCAAGGCCAAGTGTTTGTGTCTTGCTGGAATCGCGGCAATAGCGCCTTTACCATTGAAATTGGCGAACGAATTGCACAAATGGTGTTTGTGCCGGTGGTGCAAACTGAATTTGAATGCGTTGAAGAATTTCACCAAAGCCAGCGCGGCGATGGTGGCTTTGGTCACAGTGGTCGTCATTAATTAGTTGCTCGGATTATGCTGTTCGTCCGGAGCGTGTCGAAGGATGAATGGCATAATCCGATGCACACCAATCATTAAATTTTTATTGCCTTTACCTAATCTGTTTTAGCCATGATGAAACAAAAAACTGCACACCAAATCGCTCACGTTTTAATTGAAGCCTTGCCTTATATCCAAAAATTCAAAGGCAAAACCGTAGTGATTAAATTTGGCGGAAACGCCATGATTGATGAAGAACTGAAAAGCAGCTTTGCGCGTGACATCGTGATGATGAAACTGGTTGGCATTAATCCTATCGTAGTTCACGGCGGTGGCCCGCAAATTGGTAATTTGTTGACCAAGCTTGGCAAAACTTCCGAATTTGTTGATGGAATGCGCGTCACCGACAGCGAAACCATGGATGTGGTGGAAATGGTGTTGGGTGGCTTAGTGAATAAAGAAATCGTCAACCTGATTAATGTTCACGGCGGTAAAGCGGTGGGCTTAACTGGTAAAGACGGCAACTTTATCCACGCTCGCAAAATCAATATCACCAAAGCCGGTGCTTCAATTGATGATGCGCCAGAAATTATCGATTTAGGCCATGTGGGCGAAGTTAGTAGCATTGATCCGGCGGTCGTTGAAATGTTGGGTAATAGCGATTTTATCCCTGTCATTGCACCCATTGGCGTTGGTAAAGACGGCCATTCTTACAACATCAATGCGGATTTAGTTGCGGGTAAAGTCGCGGAAGTTTTAAAAGCCGAGAAGCTGATGTTATTAACCAATATTCCAGGCATTTTGGATAAACAAGGCGAGTTATTAACCGGTTTAAGTTTGACTGATATTGATAATCTGATTGCTGACGGCACCATTTCCGGCGGTATGATTCCAAAAACCCGTTGCGCGACTGACGCTTTAAAAGGCGGTGTGACTAGCGTACATATTATTGACGGCCGAGTGCCTCATGCGGTGTTGTTGGAGTTGTTTACCGATCAGGGCGTGGGGACTTTGTTGCATCGTCGTTGATTAGAGCGTCATGAGATTTTTGTTGTCAGAATGACCATGCGCTAGCATACTGAGTTTTCTAATTATTTGGAGGTTTCATCATGCAAACCGTCACCGTTTCTGAGCAAGGGCAAGTTTTCTTGCCACTCGATATTCGTAAACAATTAGGGATTACCCCCGGTTCCCAGCTTAATCTGATCTTGGAAAATGCGGGATTAAGGGTTGAAGTAAAAAAAAGCATTAAACCAACGCGACCAGAAGATGGCTATGGCTTATTGGTATGTAAACAACCTGGTGAAAGACATTTAGCTGACTTTGATGTTGCTCAAGCCATGCGTGATGTTGAATGATTGGTATCGATACCAACATATTGGCTCGATTTTATGTTGATGACCCAAATGATCCCGAAGCAGCCAAACAACGCCCAATTGCTCACAGCATTTTGACGGGTTCAGAGCAGTTATTCGTACCCTTGACGGTTATTCTGGAGTTGGAATGGGTTTTACGTGCGTTTTATCGCTTTGATGTCAGTGATTTCCAGCGAGTGATTGAGCATTTACTTGGGCTTACCCATGTCAATGTTGAAGAATGGCCGCGTGTTATGCAAGCTTTAGCGTTACAAGCCGAAGGTTTGGATTTTGCCGACGCACTTCATCATACCGCCTGTAATCAATGCCAAATATTTTATAGCTTTGATGATCGGCGTTTTGCACGTCGCGCGGCTCGATTACCTCTGACACCGCCGGTAATTGTTCCTAATCATCTTCTAAGCAAGTAGGGGCAATGTGGCGCAATAGCCTTCGGTTATTGCGCCGATTAAAGCTATGAGGTTTAAATCATCACCCCAACAAACTCGCTAACTGATGCAATGGCGGCAAAACCATCATCTTTGCTAAATGTAATAAAAACAACGCCAGCATGGGCGACAAATCCAATCCGCCTAAATTTGGTATCACACTGCGGCAAATGCTTAGCAACGGTTCAGTGATGCTGTACAAAATTGATGAAGCCGCGCTGTAGCTACCACTGGCGACCCAGCTGAGAATAATCGTCGCAAAAATCGAGTAATAATAAATATTCATCAACAATTGCACTAAATCCGCTACCGAGATTAATGCCAAGCCAACAAAACTGGTGGTTAAGCCTTGAATGGCTAACACCGAATAAGTCGCTGTCATTTGCAATAACAAGGCAAACACCAAGCAAGAGGTATCAATCCGACCAATCGAAGGCACCATTCGACGAAATAGCTTTAATGGTGGATGGGTGATTTTGACCACGAATTGCGAAATCGGATTGTAAAAATCGGCGCGAGTCCATTGCAGTAAAAAGCGCAGCAATACAATGAAAATGTAGACCGAGAACAGGGTGTCGATTACAAAAATCGCTGGGTCTGAGATGTAATTGCCGCCCATTAGTCTGCTCCAAGTTGTTGTGACATTTCGATTGAACGGTCACGCGCCGCATGGAGGGCTTTACCGACTAAGGCTTCAAAACCGTTTTGTTGGAAAGTTTCGATGGCTTTTTGGGTGGTGCCGCCGGGTGAGGTGACGCGTTCACGCAAAATGGTGGGTGATTCGGAAGATTCCAAAGCGATTTTGGCTGCGCCTAAGGCGGTTTGTTGAATCAATAATCGCGCTGAGTGTTCGTCTAAGCCTAATTCCAAAGCGGCTTTTTCCATTGCTTCCATCATCAGAAAATAATACGCTGGGCCGCTGCCTGATACGGCGGTGACTGCGTCTAATTGCGCTTCGTCATTGACCCATAGTGATAAGCCAACGGCACGCAAAATGTTTTCAGCTAAGTCTTTTTGTTGAGCGCTGACTTTGTCGTTGGCGTGTAAAGCAGTGGCGCCAGTTAAAACTAGGGCTGGCGTGTTGGGCATACAGCGCACAATGGCAACATCGCCACCTAGCCAACGTGACAAGCTGGCTTGCGAAATACCAGCAGCGATTGAAACCACCAAGACTTTGCGTTGTTGTACCAAGCTGGCAATGGATTGGGCAACTTCGCGAAGGATTTGCGGTTTTACCGCCAAAACCACCACATCGACTTCGGTAACCACCGCGTCATTATCGGCTGAGACGTTGACCTGTAATTGTTCGGCATGTTGGGTTAAGGTCGCTTGATTAGTGTCAGAAACCCAGATTTGTTGTGATTCATGGCCGCTGGCAATCAAGCCTTTGATAAGACTGGTGGCCATATTGCCGCCACCGATAAAACCAATTTTTTTTGTATTCATAGTTAACCTGATTAGATTGCAAAAATTTTCAGCTGGGATGCTGTCCAAGCTGACGAGGTCTAAAGCCTAATAATACCAACGCTAAAGCATAAACTAACATCGCTAAACCGATCATTAAGGCCAGTTGTAAACTGCGTTGAGATAAATTCCAATTGAGCCATAAATCGGCTTCGGTAAAGTAGTATAAGAAAAATGCCATCGCTGTATTAGCCAATACCACTCGTGCTAAAAATGGCCACCATTGTCCGATAGGTTGATAAATCTGTTGTTTGATTAATAACAACAATAACCACCCCGCATTTAAATAAGCTGCCAAGCTAGTAGCTAAAGCAGGGCCTGCATGAGCTAATGGGGCGATTAACGCCAAATTCAAGACTAGGTTGCATAGCATCGAATAGATGCCCAGTCGAACCGGTGTTCGTGTGTCATGGCGCGAGGTAAAACCCGGCACCAAGACTTTAATCAAGATAAACGCCAATAAACCCAATGCAAAAGCCGCCAAACTTTTTGCCGCCATTTGCACGTCGTTGGCGCCAAATTCGTTATATTGGAACAAAGTCGATAGCAACGGTTCGGCGAGTAGCGTTAAACCTAAGGTAGCCGGTAAACCGATTAACAGTACCCACTTTAAACCCCAATCCAAAGCCTGTGAAAAAGCTTGTTGGTCGTCATCGGCATGATGCTTAGCTAAATGCGGCAAAATCACTGTTGATAATGCCACGCCAAATATCCCAATTGGAAACTCTACCAAGCGATCTGAATAATACAACCATGACACGCTGCCAGACGGTAAAAACGAGGCGAACAAGGTATCGATTAATAAGTTAATCTGCACCACCGAAACGCCAAAAATCGCCGGTAACATCAAGCCCATCATCCGCCTGACGCCAGCATCTTTAAAGCCCAATCGTGGTGTAGGCATTAAGCCTAAGCGGATTAAGGCGGGAATTTGAAACAACAATTGCACCACGCCAGCAATAAACACGCCCCAGGCTAAAGCCATCACCGGCTCGGCCATTAAAGGCGTTAACCAGATGGCGGCGATTATCATGCAAATGTTTAAAAACACTGGCGTAAAGGCGGGAATCGCGAATTTGCCGTGAGCATTTAAAATCCCGCCAGCGAAGGCAGTCAGCGAGATAAATAGTAAATAGGGGAAAGTGATTTGTAATAACTGTACCGCGAGTTGGTATTGATTGCCTTCCCATAAAAAGCCAGGGGCGAACAGCATAATCAATACTGGTGCAGCGATAATGCCGATTAATGTCAGTAAAGTTAAAACCAGCGCCAAGCTGCCAGCGGTGCGGTCGATGAATAGCTTTAAGGCGGCGTGACTGCCTTTGCTTTTGTAATCGGCCAGCACTGGCACAAAAGCATGAGCAAAAGCACCTTCGGCAAATAGCCGACGCAGGAAATTGGGGATTTTAAATGCCACAAAAAAAGCGTCAGTGGCGGCAGTAACGCCAAACAGATTGGCGAACAAAATATCCCGTGCAAAGCCCATCAGCCTTGAGATCAGGGTCATGCAAGCGACCACAATCGTTGATTTAAAAAAACGCTGACTCAAAATAGTTTAAGATGTTGTTGAGTTATAGGTTGACAATCATAGCATCCAGAAAGATAATTGGCGGTTTCCAAATTAACCTAAGAAGACTGATAGACTATGGCTAATTCACCACAAGCTAAAAAAAGAGCACGTCAGGCCGAGAACAGCCGTATTCGCAATGCCGGACAGCGTAGCAACTTGCGTACTTTCATCAAGAAAGTCATCGCCGCTGTAAGAGCAGGCGATAAAGAACAAGCTCAAGCAGCATTTAAAACAGCTGTTCCTGTTATTGACTCAGCGGTCAATAAAGGCATTATTCATAAAAATAAAGCCGCTCGTAGCAAAAGCAGACTGAACAACAGATTGCGCGCGATGGCTTAATTCGGTTATATCGAATTCCAAAAAAAAGCCGCTGTAACTTTAAACTACAGCGGCTTTTTTATTGCCGTTGATTTAGCCAGCGGTGTGTTAAACACCGCTCCATCAATCATCAAGTCAGCAAATTCACCAAAATCTGTTGGTAAATCTGGGTCAAGGTTTCTAAATCATCCAAGCCAATATGTTCATTGACTTTATGAATACTGGCATTTAACGGCCCAAGCTCAATCACCTGTGCACCGGTTGGGGCAATAAAACGACCATCGGAAGTGCCGCCACCGGTATCATCCAAGGTCTCAAAACCACAGATCGATTGAATCGCCGCATGAGTGGCGTCAATTAATGGGCCTTGTGAGGTTAAAAATGGATTGCCGGATAAACGCCATTCGACATCATATTTGAAACCATATTGATCCAAAATCGCATGAGTACGGGCTTTAATGGTCGCTTCATCCAATTCGGTCGAAAAGCGCAGATTAAACTGCACTTCAACTAACCCAGGAATAATGTTCTCTGCGCCAGTGCCACCGTTAATATTTGATACTTGTAAACGGGTGGGAGGGAAAAAGGCATTACCGTGATCCCAAACTTCTTCGGTTAAGGCTTTTAAGG
>JBEGMT010000303.1:0-5715 GCA_041182925.1 Pseudomonadota bacterium
ATCAAGCTCTGTCCAGTTGCCGATTGGAAACTGCTAATGCGTAAATAACCGTAGTCTTTTTCTAGCAATTTATTTTTAACACTTTTAATTTTAATAATGTCACGAGTTAAAGTGAATTTCAAAGGTGCTTCTTCGCCTTCACGAATCACAGTCAAAACAATATCGGTACCTGGTTCGCCGCGCATGGTTTTTACTGCATCCGCTAATGTCATCCCTTTGACAGGTTTATCATCCAAACGCACAATCAAATCACCAGATTTAATACCAGCACGTTGGGCTGGCGTGTCATCAATTGGCGATACGACTTTGACAAAACCATTCTCCATCCCGACTTCAATGCCTAATCCACCAAACTGCCCAGTAGTACCTTCTTGCAATTCTTTATATTCTTCGCTAGCCAGATAAGCTGAGTGAGGATCCAACCCAGATAACATGCCGCGAATCGCATCTTCTAACAATTTTTTGTCAGATACAGGTTCAACATAATCTTGCTTAATCCGTCCGAAAATTTCGGTAAAGGTCCGCAATTCTTCAAATGGTAAGGTTTGCAGATCATCCACTTTAGGAACGGGGGCGGGTTTTTCAGCTAAAACACTGCCGCATACACTAACAGCCGCGCCTAAAACAAAGCCTGCGACTAAAATCAAACTGTTTTTGTTTTTTACCATGTGTTTTTTTAATCCTCAAAAACCAATTATTTTAAATTTTCCCTTGATCTACTTTCGGCACCAATGCTCTGGATTAACCGGTCTGCCTTTACTGCGAATCCCAAAATACAAAGCCGCTTGGTTACGACCACCGCTACGTCCTACTGAGGCAATAGCGTCACCAGCTTTAACATGTGTGCCTACATTTTTGCTAATGCTCTGATTAAAGGCATATAAACTCAAATAGCCTCTGCCGTGATCGACAATCACCATCAAACCATAACCTCGAAACCAATCGGCATAAACCACTCGACCTGATGCTACCGCATGAACATCAGCACCTTCCCGACCATTTATAACAACGCCATCCCAAGTGACTTCAAATCGTTTACTACCAAACCGCTCAGCAATTGCCCCCTGAACCGGCCAAGGTAACTGACCCTTTAATGATTCAAACGGCTGATTTGAGACTGTTTCATGAACAATCGGTTCCGGCTTTTTCGGTGTATCTTCCAAGTTAACCGTCAAATGTTGCACAGGGCGCACAGGCTCAACAGTTGGTGACGCTTGATGCAGAGCATTATCATCAGTTTTCGGTAATGAAGCCAGTAAGGATTCTAGTTTTTTCTCATCATGAACCAAACGTTGGAGCTGTTCCGTTTTAGAAGCGACATTACTATTAATCTGCGCTAATAAATTTTCACGTTGATTTTTAACCAATTGTAATGCGTCGGTTTCTTGCTGCTTTTTATCTAACGATATTTGCAATAGTTGCGATTCGGTGTCTTTTTGGGATTCCAATTGCCGCAAAGTTTGGAAATCTTCCTGTATCGCCTGCAACTTTTGTAAGCGCGCTTTACCGATGTAATCGTAATAAACCGACATACGACTGGATAGAGTTGGATCGCTGGGGTTCAAAACAATTTTTAAATTATCTTTATCCCCCATGGCCGCGACCGCTTTTATCAAGCCTTCTAAACCACGTTGATGAGTGCGAATATCTTTTTGGGTTGCCGCAACTTTATTGCGAACCTCTTGCAAAACCCGTTCTTGCTGAGCAATTTGTGCTTTAATCGTATTAACCGCATTGATTAACTCACCAAACTGTTTTTCTAGCTTTCTTAATTGATCTATTTGCTCGCTTTTTTCTGCCGCCAATACTCTGACATCAGCACCGACTTGTTGAATTTTCGATTGAACTTCGCGTAATTCACGATTCTTAACAGCATCAGTCGCGGCATAAAGCGCCGGACTGATGCCGAGAGCGGTTAGCAAAAAACAAATGCGAGGCTTCATTGATTAGCCAAGCAACGAGCGGCCAGTCATTTCCACCGGTTGTGGAATGTTCATGATAGCTAACATGGTGGGGGCTAAATCAGCCAAGTTACCACCATCTAACAATGGCTTACTGCCACCAACATGGACTAAAGGTACCAAGTTTGTTGTATGAGCAGTATGAGCTTGTCCAGTTTCAACGTCAGTCATTTGCTCAATGTTACCGTGATCGGCAGTGATCAAAATTTGTCCACCAACTTGATTACACGCCGCTACGACTTGAGATAAGCTGCGATCAATGGTTTCAACGGCTTTAATCGCCGCTTCTAAATTACCGGTATGCCCCACCATGTCACAGTTAGCGTAGTTACAGATAATCAAATCGTATTGACCACACGTAATAGCACCAACTAAATGTTCAGTTACTTCAGCGGCACTCATTTCCGGTTGCATGTCGTAGGTTTTGACTTTGGGTGATGGCACCAAAATTCTGTCTTCACCGGCAAATGGTTCATCACGACCGCCATTCAAGAAGAAAGTGACGTGGGCATATTTTTCGGTTTCAGCTAAACGCAATTGCTTCATACCCAAATTAGCCACTACTTCACCGATACTATTTTTAACATCAATGGATGGGTAAGCGATTGGGTAATTAAAAGCTTGGTTGTATTCGGTCAAAGTTGCGTAATAACCTTGGTGTGGTTCGCAGCCACGCTCAAATTTGTCAAAATCTTTGCTGGTCAAGGCGATTGAAATTTCTCTAGCGCGATCGGCACGGAAGTTCATGAAAACCACAGAATCGTCTTTATCCAAAACAATTGCCTGACCGTTTTCATCCAAGATTGCGGTTGGCACCACAAATTCGTCGGTTTCATCACGTTGATAAGATTCAGCCAACGCTTGACGAGCTGAGGTGCTGCTGTATTGCGCTTCGCCTTTAGCAATCAAATCGTAAGCACGTTGAACACGATCCCAACGATTGTCTCGATCCATTGCATAAAAACGACCACTAATAGTGGCAATCCGACCAACACCCAATTTTTTAAAAGTATCTTCCGCTAATTGCAATGAACTGTCTGCACTTTTAGGCGGCACATCGCGACCATCCAAAAAGGCGTGAAGATAGATTTTTTTCAATCCGCGTTTTGCGGCTAATTCAATCATACCCATGATTTGGGTTTCATGACTGTGCACACCACCAGCTGATAACAAGCCCATAATGTGCAAAGCTTTATCTTTTTGAATCGCTTCATCAACCGCTTGGCATAAAACCGGATTGTTGAAAAACGAGCCTTCTTCAATTTCATAGCTGACGCGTGACAATTCTTGACGCAATAAACGACCGCTACCAATATGCAAGTGCCCTACTTCAGAATTGCCCATCTGATCACCCGGCAAACCCACCACATCCCCAGAACAATCCAAGGCTGTCATTGGATAATCTTGTTGCAAACTATCCCAACAAGGGGTGTTTGCCAACGCTATAGCATTATTTTCCCGCTCCTTTCTGATGCCAAAGCCATCAAGAATAAGTAGCAACAAAGGTTTTGGTCGATTGGCCATGTATAAACTCCAAAATTTGGTTTTACCGAGATTGATCAAAAAGTCAGGCTATCAAAACAACCGATAGTTATCGTTAATGTATCCTGCGTGAAAAATTGAGGTATTGAACAATAAAGCCCACTCTGTTAGATTTGCAGGCCGTTTTGCAATAGTAATTTGCATTATAACAGTACGAGCCTGCGTCGCAGTCTGAAAAAAATAACACAGCCCTGCCAATCTTAGAAAACCGATTTATGGACGCTAACGAAACAATTCCTTATGACGATTCCGACGTCAATCGTGCTGCACGCTGCCTAAAAGCCATGTCACATCCGTTGCGATTAAAAATACTCTGCGTATTAGGTAATCAAGCAATTAGTGTTCAAGACATTGTTGAACAAGTTGGTACCAGTCAAAGTAATATTTCTCAACATTTAGCTATTTTGAGAGATAAAGGTATCCTTGATTTTAAAAAAGAAGCCAACCGAGTTTTTTATTTTATTGATGACCAGCGTGTCATTAACCTCATTTACACGATGCGTGATATTTTTTGCGAATCGAATCATCATTCCCATTAACCACTCAAAGCACCACAATGGATCAATATATTGAATTTGCTACAAACCACTACATGCTTGTTTTTTCATTGGTATGTGTTATTTTTCTATTAATTCAAGATTTAATCACAAATTCATTTAATAAATATCAAAGCATCTCACCTTTAATTGCTGTGACTAAGATGAATAATGATGATGTTGTCATCATTGATGTGCGTGATTCGCATGAATTTCTCAAAAGCCATATCGAAAATGCGATTAACATTCCATTAAGTAGCCTTGAAGACAAACTCCAATCACTTGCCAAGCATAAACAGCATCCTTTGATTGTTAACTGCCAAACTGGTGCCCGCTCGGTTTCTGCTTGCAAAACTTTGACCAAAGCAGGTTTTGAACAAGTTTATAATTTATTAGGCGGCATCCAATCTTGGGAAGATAACAAATTACCTATTAAAAACGGTAAAATCAAAGAGTAATTATTAAACAGGAATTTATCTCATGGCTGAAAACAACCAAAATCAAGAAACACCAGTAACTGAAAAGCAATTCGCTATTCAAAAAATCTACACCAAAGATATTTCTTTTGAAACACCCAATGCCCCACAAATTTTTACTCAACAATGGACACCTTCATTAGATATTAACTTGGGTACCCAAACTCAAACATTAGAAAATGATATTTATGAAGTGGTTCTATCAGTGACCGCAACCGTCAAAATCGGCGAATCGACTGCTTATTTAGTTGAAGTAAATCAGGCCGGTATTATTTCGGCTTCAGGATTTGCTGAAGAAGAACTGGGGCCATTATTGGGAAGTTTCTGCCCAAATATCCTGTTCCCTTATGCCCGCGAAGTGATTTCTGATTTGGTTAGTAAAGGCGGCTTCCCGCAATTGATTTTAGCCCCGGTCAATTTCGATGCCCTGTATGCACAACACTTACAACAAGCTGCAACTGCTTCTCCAACACTAAACTAATCCATTTATGCCGCAATCGATCAGCATTTTGGGTGCTGGTTCCTGGGGGACAGCACTAGCCCTGCAAGCCGCTCGAAATGGCTGTAAAACTATGCTGTGGGGGCACAACCCACAGCATATTTCTCAGGTAAAACAAGCCCGAGAAAATCAGCGTTATCTAGCAGGATTCAGCTTTCCAGACAATTTATACGTCACCGATAATCTGCAACAAGCGGTTAATTTCAGTGACCTGATTTTGCTAGTCGTACCCAGTCATGCCTTTAAAAACACTTTAATTGCCATCCAACCGTTTTTAACCGAAAACAGCCAGATTGCCTGGGCAACCAAAGGTTTTGATAATGAAACAGGCGCATTACTTAGCCAGGTTAGCCTTGCCGTTTTAGGCGCCCATATCAATACAGCGGTTATTTCTGGCCCAACTTTTGCCAAAGAAGTCGCTCAAGGCTTACCTACCGCACTGACGATTGCATCAAATTCAGAACCCTTAGCCAACAACTTAACCAATCTCCTCCATAATCAATACTTCAGAACCTATACCAGTACCGACATCATCGGTGTTCAAGTCGGCGGTGCCTGTAAAAATGTCTTGGCAATTGCGGCTGGAATAGCTGATGGCTTAGGATTTGGCGCCAACACCCGCGCGGCATTAATCACTCGTGGACTGAGTGAAATCATGCGATTAGGGATTAAATTAAATGGACAAGCCGATACTTTTATGG
>JBEGMT010000304.1:0-6867 GCA_041182925.1 Pseudomonadota bacterium
TCCTCGCATTCTGAATAAAAGTTTAAATTTCATCATTTCATTGACCGGCAAAGATGCTTTTGGCCGCAACAGTGGGCGAGCAGTTTTGCAAGCGCCACGCGCCCTGCCCCGGATTATCCAATTGCCAGCTGCCGAAACCGAAAGCGGCCCTTATGACTTTGTGTTTTTGTCGTCAATTATTCATGCCTTTATCAATGATTTATTCCACGGCATGACCGTGAAAGGCTGCCATCAATTTCGTGTGACGCGAAACAGTGATTTTTTTGTTGATGATGATGCGATTGACGATTTGATGATGGCGGTGGAAGGCGAGTTGGCGATGCGTAACTACGGTGACGAAGTGCGTTTAGAAATTGATGCCAACTGCCCTGAAGAGACCGTGAATTTCTTGATGGCGCGTTTTGATTTAACCGCATCACGGTTATTTTTAGCGGAAGGGCCGGTTAATTTAAGCCGTGTGCAGACCATTTATAATTTAATCGACCGTCCTGAATTAAAGTTCCCGACCTTTAAACCCAGTACACCGAATTGCTTTGCTCGTAGTAAAGACTTTTTTGCCAGCATCCGCAAACACGATATTTTGTTACATCATCCTTATGAATCATTCTCGCCTGTGGTTGAATTTATCCGCCAAGCCGCAGCCGATCCTGATGTACTGGCAATTAAACAAACCTTATATCGCACCGGTGTTGATTCACCGGTAGTCGCTGCTTTAATCAAGGCCGCTAAAGCCGGTAAAGAAGTCACCGTAGTCATTGAGTTACGGGCGCGATTTGATGAAAAAGATAATATTGGCCTAGCGGCAAAACTACAAGAAGCAGCAGCCCATGTCGTGTATGGTGTGGTCGGTTATAAAACCCATGCCAAAATGTGTTTGGTCTTACGCAAAGAAGGTAACCATTTACGCAATTATGTACATTTAAGTACCGGTAACTATCACCCCAAAACCGCCAAGCTCTATACCGATTACGGTTTGTTTACCTGCGAAAAAGAATTAGGTGAAGATGTGCGTCGTGTGTTTATGCAGCTAACCAGCTTGGGAAAAGTCACCAAGCTAAACAAATTGCTGCAATCACCGTTTACTCTGCATCCCGGCTTAATCAAAATGATTGATAAAGAAGCTGACAACGCCCGGAAAGGTAAACCAGCGAAAATCATCATTAAAGTCAATGCGATAGTAGAGGAACAAGCGATTCAGGCTTTGTATCGGGCTTCGCAAGCTGGGGTAAAAATCAAACTGATTGTGCGGGGGATTTGCTGTTTGCGACCTGGGATTCCAGGCATTTCCGATAATATTGAAGTGCGCTCTATTGTGGGTCGCTTTTTGGAGCACACCCGAATCTATGCTTTTTACAACAGCGGCGACTGGGCCATTTATGCTTCTAGCGCGGATTTGATGACCCGCAACATGTTTAAGCGGGTTGAAGTTTGCTTCCCGATTAGCGACAAAAAATTAGCTGAACGCGTGTTGAACGACTTACAAGCCTATAAACAAGACAATTCACAAGCGTGGTTGTTGCAAACCGATGGTCAATATCAACGCTTGCAACCTGGCACTGATCCGGTATTTCAAGTACAAACCGAATTACTAAAAAACTTTGCTAACAGGACTTAATCGATATGCCAACCACTCGTAAATTACGCCAAGTGGTACTCGATACCGAAACTACTGGCATTAATCCCAAAGAAGGCCACCGGATTATCGAAATCGGCTGTGTTGAACTAATCAATCGACGTTTAACCCAAAATCGTTTCCATGTTTACATCAATCCTGAACGGGAAATTGAGGCAGGTGCGATTGAGGTTCATGGAATAACCAACGAATTTTTAAGCGACAAACCCAAATTTGCCGATGTAGTCGATGACTTTTTAGCCTTTGCTAGCGGTGCTGAACTGATTATTCATAACGCACCATTTGATGTTGGTTTTTTAAATCATGAGTTGGGCTTGTTAAACCATCGCGCTGGTAGTATTGAGGCACAATGTGGCGTGCTTGATACTTTAGCTTATGCACGCAAAAAACATCCTGGCGCTCGTAACAGCTTGGACGCTTTGTGTAAGCGTTATGGAATCGATAATAGTCATCGCGAATTGCATGGCGCGTTACTAGATGCCGAGATTCTGGCTGATGTTTATTTGCTGATGACCGGCGGGCAATTCTCGTTATTGGATGAGCATGAAGGTGAAAATGCAGCGCAACAAGTGATTATGCGTTTAGCTACAGATAGAGCGCCGTTAAAAGTGATTCATTGTTCCGATGAAGAGCTGCAAGCTCATGAGCAGCGTTTAGCGAAAATCGCTAAAGCAAGTGGTGGAAATTGTGTTTGGCAGCAATAAGCGGAATTAAGCCAGTGTTTGCAATCTAACTGATTGCAAACACTGCTGGTTTAAAAACGACTAGAAAATTACATCGGCACTATAGCCATCATCTTCAATCATTTGTTTTAAGTTTCTGAGAGCCGTTAACTGAATTTGTCTGACCCGTTCACGAGTGACCCCAATCTCGGCAGCAACTTGCTCTAAGGTCTCTGTTTCAAAACCACAAAGTCCGTAACGACGACAAATTACATCACGCTGTTTATCAGCTAACTGCTGAACCCATTTGCCAACATGCTGGCGAATGAAACTTTCTTGAATAATGTCGGTATTTACTGGACTATCGAGGTCAGGAATAGTATCTAAATTGTCAGTATCTTTGCCTAAGCTAGCCTCAGTTGAAATCATAGCTTGATTCAATTTTTCTAGCTTAGCGATAATTTCAGGCGATTTATCAAGATAAACAGCGAGGTCATTTTCGCTGGGGGGGTGTTGAAGTTTTTGAGTTAGATGGTGTCGTGCTTTTAAGTAAGCATTCAGTTCCTTAGCGATATGAATCGGTAACCGAATGGTACGAGACTGTGTCATTAATGCGGTTTCGATATTTTGCCTGATCCACCAAACTGCATATGTTGAAAATCGATAACCTAAATCAGGGTCGAATTTTTCGACAGCTCGCATCAACCCCAAATTACCTTCATTAATTAAATCCAATAAAGGTAAGCCCCGATTTAAATAACGACCACAGACTTTAACCACTAAACGTAAATTACTTTCGATCATTATTTTACGGGCAGATTGGTCACCATTTAATGCTTGCTTTCCGTAAAATTTTTCCTGTTCAGCTGTTAATAACCTGGATTTTCTTAATTCATTTAAATATCTAGTTGTCGCATCAAAATAACTATCATCAGCCTCTGCTAGGCTAGAATATTCCATTACCACTGATTTAATATTATTTTCCACCTCCCCTCTTGCTTGAGCTTCGAATTCTTCAATAGTATCTAGCATTTCACCCAACATACGCTACTCCTTATGATATTTTGACACTTATTTATCAGGCAAATACTCAATAGGGTTTACTGGTTCACCTGCTTTTCTTATTTCAAAATGTAAACAAAATTTATCTCCAACAGATCCAACTTCGGCAACAGGTTGGTCTTTACTAATATCATCACCTAATTTAACTAACAACTTATTATTTTTAGCATAGGCACTTAAATAGGTATCGCTATGTTTAATAATTAACAAATTACCATAGCCAACCATATTATTACCGCTATAAACCACCTTGCCTGTAGCGGCCGCATAGACTATCTGCCCGGGTTTTGCCGCAATATCAATACCTTTATTATCATCGACAGCAAATCCCTTGATTACTTTGCCTTTAATAGGCCACTGCCATTCAAAATCGGATTTTTTCATATCACTAGCAACTGACTTAGTAAGCCTATCATCAAGACCCGCTTCAGCGCGATTCAATCTAACATATTTATTAGGTGGCGACAATTGAATGACTTGCCCATCTTCTAACCAATAAGGTGGTTCAATTTCATTCCATTCTGCTAATTGCTGATAATCAATACCAAATCGAAAACCAATCGCATATAAACTATCACCTTTTGCGACCTTGTAATTATCACCCGTTTTAGGCGATATAGCTGGAATAGAATAATAATTACCGGAATTTGTTGGCTCTTTAGTACACATAGCCGCTAAAGATAATAGAAAAATTGCAACAATTAATTGTAAAAATGACATAATTATTCAGACAATAAAACAGATTTAGCCAAATTGATTTGTGCCGCTAAATAATCAGAACCGCCTCGATCAGGATGCATTTTGGTGATTAGTTTCTTATGAGCTAAACGTATTTCTTGTTCGGTTGCACCGAGTTTTAGACCCAAAATTTGTAAGGCTTGTTCTCGACTCATACGGCCAGTAGCCTTCGAAGATGAAGCTTGTGAATAGGTTTTTGATTGATTAAATAGCCCCCAAAGCTTTTGCAAATATGGCGCAAATTTCAGCGCTAAAGGCACCAGCCGCCAAACAAATGCCAACATCACACCCAATAAGGCAAAGACAGCGTTCAATTTACCGGTCATTGCCAAAACGAATACCACCAATACCAGCACAATCCACTTCAGTTTGTTTTTTAGCCAATCAACCAGAGTTGGCGGAAAACGTGGTCTAAACCAATACAACCAAGCCCCCAACACCAATGCAACCAAAATGTATATGCGTACCACTATTTCTCCCGTTCAGCTCTCCAACAATTACAACCAATAATATCTTAAAATTATCAGCCACTCTCCATACTGCCTTGACGAATGATCATCAACTCCCCCCCAATTTTAGGTTTTGCTGCTTTTAGCGGAACCGGCAAAACCAGCCTACTCAGCCAGTTGATTCCATACCTTAAACAATCCGGTTTAAGGTTAGGTGTCATTAAACACAGCCATCACAATTTTGAAATTGACCAGCCAGGCAAAGACAGTTTTAAACTCAGAGCTGCAGGAGCAGACTCATTGATGTTGGTATCGCCTTACCGCCGAGCGATTATTAGCGAATTCAATCCACCCCAAACTAATCGGCTGAGCGATCAATTAGCCGCTTTTCCTAGTGAAAATTTAGATTTAATTTTAGTGGAAGGCTTTAGAGATGAAGCATTTGCCAAAATTGAATTGCATCGCCCTAGCCTAGGCAAACCGTTGTTATACCCTAATGACCCACATATCATCGCTATCGCCAGTGATGAACGATTGACTAACATACCAGCAAACTTGCCTTGTTTAGACTTAAACCAGCCACAAGTGATTGCCGAATTTATCCTCGATTACCTTAATGGAAGCCCTGCGTGAGCGAAATTTGCTATCCCAAAAATCATCAAATGCTTTCGGTTGCACAAGCGCAAACCGCGATTCTCGATGCCATTGAAAGCATTAACCAACAAGAATTAATTCCTCTGTCACAAGCTTTAGGACGCGTTTTAGCCACAGATCTATATTCACCAATCGCGGTTCCGCCACAGAACAATTCAGCAATGGATGGTTATGGCTTTCATTCATCGGAAATCATCGAAAACCAAGCCTTTACGCTGTCAGTTATAGGGACATCTTGGGCAGGCAAACCGTTCACCGGCAAACTGGCTAAAGGTCAATGTATTCGCATTTTGACCGGCGCGACAGTTCCCGAAGCGGTTGATAGTGTGATTGCTCAGGAACAAGTCAGTATTGACAATAATCAAGTGCTGTTCCCCGCTAATACTCAAGCCTATAAAAACATCCGGCCCGCTGGCAGTGATGTAAAAGAAAACCAGCTTTTGCTCAAAGCCGGCAAAAGCCTTTCGGCGATTGATCTTGGTTTACTTGCTTCGGTTAGCCTCAGCCAAATCCCCGTCAAACGCCAATTAAAAGTCGCCTTCTTTTCAACCGGCGATGAATTAACCCCATTAGGCGAAAATTTAGGTTTTGGACAAATCTATGACAGCAATCGCTATCAATTGGCGGGATTGTTAAGTCACCCTAATTATTTAGTCACTGATTTAGGGATTATCAAAGACGACCAAGCTGTATTGGAAAAAACCTTAACCAACGCCGCTAAACAGTATGATTTATTAATTTCCACCGGCGGCGCTTCGGTCGGTGATGCCGATTTTGTTAAACAAAGCTTGGATCACTGCGGCGAGGTCAATTTCTGGAAAATCGCCATTAAACCAGGCAAACCTTTGGCTTTTGGCAAAATTGGTGGATGTTGGTTTTTTGGTTTACCCGGTAATCCGGTGGCGGTTTGGGTGACATTTGAAAAATTCGTCAAACCGGCTTTGCAAAAACTAGCCGGCAGCACTGTCAGCCAAGCTTTACAACTCTCGGCCCAATGCAAAAATCGTTTACGCAAACAAGCGGGACGGCAAGAATATCAGCGCGGGATTTTAAGCCAGACCGATCAAGGTGAATTAGTCGTTCAAACGGCTGGTGGACAAGATTCTCACCAGCTGAGTGTGGCCAGTTTAGCGAACTGTTTTATTGTCTTACCCGCTGAATCAACCGGAGTAGATATTAATGACCGCGTAGTGGTTGAGCTATTCGGAAATTGATTGATCAACACAACCGCTGGTTTAAACAATCGATGATTAAACCAGCTGTTTTCCCCAACTATTCCGAATCCAATACCGCCGCATAGCGACAAGGCAAATACTCAGCTCGCCACAAATTTGCTTCGACATATTTCTCTAAATCGATATTTTTCAAATCGGTGCGCGTTGCCGAACCATCGCCAATCGCTTTTAGCAAAACCCGAGTCGCTACATAGGTGCTGATTTTTCTTAAATCTCTAATTGGTGGATAAATATAACCATCGTCATTATTAGCTTTAATGTAATCCGCCAAGGCATAGGCCGATTCCAAAACCATGCCATCACTAATCTGATGACATTCACCCAACACTGCCGCTAAGCCTAGTCCCGGGAAAATAAAGGCATTATTACCCTGTCTGATTTCATAACTGTGATCTTGATACTCAACATTGGGAAACGGGCTGCCAGTGGCAACA